>JALYMS010000041.1 GCA_030773535.1 Actinomycetota bacterium
CATCGGCGTAGGACAGGGCGGTGGAGGCGTGGCTGTTCTCGACCCAGTCGTGCTCGCTCTCGGCCCGGCTGGGGTAGCCGGACAGGCCGCCCCGCTGGCGCAGCCGCTCGAAGCCCTCGACGCGGCCCGTCAGCATCTTGTGCACGTACGTCTGGTGACCGGTGTCGAAGACGATCGGCTCCCGCGGGGAGTCGAACACCCGGTGAAGGGCAATGGTCAGCTCGACGCAGCCCAGGTTCGGGCCCAGGTGCCCGCCGGTCTTGGCGACGCTGCTGACCAGGGCGTCGCGGATCTCCGCGGCGAGCGCGGGGAGCGATTCGGCGGGCAGGGCGCGGAGGTCCTCAGGACCGCGGAGCGATCGCAGTAGCGGCACGGCCCGGCGGTGTCCTCTCGGTGGGCGGCAGCTGCGGAGCAGCCCGCCGATCAACTGTAGCTTCGCTTTCCCCGCTATTCGGATGGAGCGGCGTGGCCGGATGCAGCTCACAGTGCCTCCGGTTCCCGGCCGCGGGGCGCTCCGCTCCTCGCTCGTTCCTCGCTGCGATGCTCACGCACCTGTCCGCTCACAGTCGCGGGACCCAGCGCTCGCCCCGCAGCGCACCCGCCACCACCTCGACACCGCGGGCGGCGGCCGCCAGCCGGGCCCCTTCGCGTTCGTAGGCCACCATGGCCGCCTCGATCGCGTCGGCCGGCAGGTGGTCGGCCAGTTCGACGCGCACCGTGCGCCAGCCCTTGCGTGCCGCCTCGAGTCCTGCGGCCACGTGGTCGCCCGCGAAGCGGGCGAGCAGCACCGGATACCGGCGCAGCACCTCGTGGGCCCGGTAGTCCGGCGGCACGAGGTCGAAGAGCCAGGCGACCGCGGTCTGCTCCCAGTCAGGGGCGCCGGGGGGCCGCACCTGCTCCGGCCAGCCCGGCGGCACCCTCGAGTCCACGGCTCCAGTCTGCCCTCGAGGACCGACGACTCGGGGCAGCCGGACCCGACCGGAACCGGCTCAGCCCGCGATCGGCCGCTTGAGCCAGAACTGCTCGAAACCCCAGCTACCGGCTCCGCTGGAGTGGTAGCTGACCAGCTCCCACCCCTCGGCGCCCAGCTTGTTCAGGACCGAGCTGGTGTCCCCCGCCTGCCGTTCCGACTGTCCGCCGGGGAGCTTGATGCTGACGCCGGCGCGTTGCGACTCGGCGTCGTTGGCGGTGATGACCGAGGCATATTCCCACGTGATCACACCGAGACGGTAGCGGGTGGGATCGGCGGACCCGCCGCGAGCGCCGGGTTCAGGCCGGCACGAGCAGCGCCACGCACTCCACGTGCGCGGTCATGGGGAAGGCGTCGAAGGCTCGGAGACCTGCCAGCCGGTAGCCGGCGGAACCGAACGCGGCGACGTCCCGGCCCAGCGCGGACGGATCGCAGGCCACATAGACCACAGCCCGTGCTCCGGTCGCGGCGATCTGCCGGCTCACCGCCTGCCCCGCCCCGGCGCGGGGCGGATCGAGGACCACGACGGAAGGCCCTGCACCCAGCTCGTCCAGCAGTTCGGCGAGACCGTCGGCGTCCACCTCCCCCTGCCACACCTCGGCCTGCGGCAGGCCGGCGAGGTTGGCGTCGGCTGCCGCACAGGCCGCGGCGTCGGACTCCACGCACACCACCCGCCCCGCCTCGCCCACCGCGGGCGCGAGGGCTCCGCCGAACAGGCCCACCCCGGCGTACAGGTCGAGCACCGTCTCCCCGGCCTGCACCTCCGCGAACGCGGCCACCGCCGCGACCAGCGCGTCCGCCGCGCCCGGGTGCACCTGCCAGAAGCCGGTGCCCTCCACCTCCCAGTCCCGCCCGCCGGCGTGGCGCTCAGCCCGGGCGCGCGGCTCCTCGGGCAGGTCCCCGCCCGGGCGCACCACCCGGCTGGAGGTGGGCTGCCCGCGGCGGTCGAGCCGGGTGGTGGTCACGGCCCCCGTCGAGTCGATCGAGACGTCGACGGCGCCGGCACCGGGCCACCGCCGCGCCAGCACGGCCTGTGCGGCCGGCTCCACGGTGATCGGGCAGTCGTCCAGCGCGACGAGGTCGTGGGAACGGTGCCGGCGCAGTCCGGGGGTGCCGGAGCGATCGACGGCGAAGCGAGCACGTGACCGCCAGCGCAGCGGTCCCCCCGGCAGCTCCTCGACGGTCACGTCGACGTCCGGGAGCCCGGCCAGGCGGGCGAGCTGCTCCCGCACGACGGCGGCCTTGAGGCGCCGCTGCCCGGCCGGATCGACGTGCTGCCAGTCGCAGCCGCCGCAGAGCCCGGGCCCGCTGTACGGGCAGGGCCGCTCGACCCGGTCGGGCGAGGCCTCGAGCACCTCGATGGCGTCGGCCCGGCAGAAGCCGGGATGCCGGTCCTCGGTCACCCGGACGACGACGCGCTCCCCCGGCAGGCTGTGCCGCACGAAGACGACCCGCCCCCCGTGCCGGGCGACGCAGTGCCCACCGTGCGCGACCGGGCCGACGGTCACCTCGAACTCGGTGCCGGTCCA
>JALYMS010000042.1 GCA_030773535.1 Actinomycetota bacterium
GATCCGGCCGGGCCGTAGAAGCTCCCCGGCGCGGCCACGATCCCGAGCCCGGCCAGCCAGTCGATCGTCGTCCAGCAGTCCTCGTCGCGGGTCACCCAGAGGTACAGGCCGGCCTCGGAGTGGTCGATCCGCGCCCCCGTCGCCCGCACGGCGGCGGCCAGGAGGTTCCGGCGGGCGCGGTAGCGCTCGCGCTGCTCGTCGACGTGCGCGTCGTCGTCCAGGGCGGCCACCATGGCGGCCTGGACCGGTCCGGGCACCAGCAGGCCGAGGTGACGACGGACCTCCCAGATCCGGCGCACGAGCGAGGGGTCGCCGGAGAGCAGCCCGGCCCGGTAACCGGCCGCCGTGGACTGCTTCGACAGCGAGTGCACCGCGAGCAGGCCCGTGTGGTCCTCGCCCGCGATGGAGGGATGCAGCAGCGACCGGGGCTCGACGTCCCAGCCCAGCGTCACGTAGCACTCGTCGGCGACGACCGGGACGCCGTGCGCCCGACCCCACGTCACCCAGGCTCGCAACTCGTCGTCCGACAGCACCCGTCCGTGCGGGTTGCCGGGCGAGTTCAGCCACACCAGCACGGCACCGGCAGCGTCGGGCGGAGGGACGTCGGTGCGGCCGACCGCCAGGCCGGCCAGCACCGCGCCCACCTCGTAGGTCGGGTAGGCGACCTCGGGGATCAGCGCCGTCCCACCACCCCGCAGGCCCAGCAGCGTGGGCAGGAGCGCCACCAGTTCCTTGGAGCCGACGGTGGGCAGCAACGACGGGTCCGCCCCGAGTGGATCGGCCACCTGCACCCCGAGACGGCGGCGCAGCCACTCGGCCGCCGCCGTGCGGAGGGCCGGGGTGCCGAGGGCTGTGGGATAGCCCGGAGCGTTACCGGCGGCCGCCAGCGCGCCGGTTAGGACGGCGGGCGTGTCGTCGACCGGCGTGCCGATCGACAGGTCGACCACGCCGCCGGGATGCTGCGCCGCCCGGGCTCGCGCCCCCGCAAGGGAGTCCCAGGGAAAGTCCGGCAGCGCGTGCGCCGTTCCGGGGCCCGGCGCCCCTGGGTCCGGCGCCGTCAGTGACCTTCGCCCTGCGGCGGGAGGGCGGCCACCAGCGGGTGATCCTTGCCGACCTTCCCGGTCTTGGCGGCGCCTCCCGGGCTGCCCAGGTCGGAGAAGAATTCCACGTTGGCGTTGTAGAAGTCCTTCCACTTGTCCGGGACGTCGTCCTCGTAGTAGATGGCCTCCACCGGGCACACCGGCTCGCACGCACCGCAGTCGACGCACTCGTCGGGGTGGATGTAGAGCATGCGGTCGCCCTCGTAGATGCAGTCCACCGGACACTCGTCGATGCACGCCTTGTCGAGGACGTCGACACAGGCCTGTGTGATCACGTAGGTCACGGTGGATCCCTCCCGGGGACGGGGTAGTGGCCGCCGAGCTGGGGCAGACGCCTACCAGCGGCGATTCGCGACCTCAGTATGCCGCGCGCCCCCGGAGCGGGCGCGACGGGTCGGCCGGGACCGGGGAAGGATCTCTGCATGACCGCGCTCCCCCCACCCTCGGTCGCCGAGCTCGAACGACTGGCGGCCCGCAGCTGGCGGGGGCTCGAGGAGGAGCCCTACGGCGACTGGCTGCTGCGGGCCGGCGGTGGCTTCACCGGTCGCGCGAACTCCGTCCTGGCCGTGGGGACACCTGCCGAGGACCTGTCGGCCGTGGTCGGCACGGTCACCCGCTGGTACACCGACCGGGACCTCCGGCCCTGCGCCCAGCTGCCCATGCCCGGAGCCGAGGCGGCGGATCGCGCCTTCGCCGGGGCGGGCTGGTCGCGGGCCGAGGACGTGCTGGTGCTGACCGCCTCCCTCGCCGGCTGGCCGCCCGCGTCCGTCCCGGTCGACCTCGCGCCGGAGCCGGACGAGGCCTGGCTCGCCGGCTACCGCTACAGAGGGACCCCGCTGCCGGCAGCTGCCCGGGCGGTCCTGCTGCAGGCCGACGACCCCGTCTTCGCCGCCGTGCGGCCGGCCCCTGCACCGGCGCCGGTCGCCGCCGTCGCACGCGGGGTGGTCGTGGACGGGTGGCTCTGCGTCACCGCGGTCACCGTCGACGAGCGGTACCGGCGAAGGGGTCTGGCGACCGCGGTGATGTCCGCGCTCGGCGGGTGGGCCCGACCGCGGGGCGGCTCCTCATGCGTGCTCCAGGTAGCGGCGTCCAACGCCTCGGCGCTGAGCCTCTACGCCGGCCTGGGCTTCACCGAGCACCACCGCTACCACTACCGGCTGGGTGCGGAGCCTGCTGTGCGGGCGCCTCGGCACTGACCGCCGGTGGAGGCGGCGGGCTGCCGAGCGCCCGGCCGACGGCGAACGCCGCCGCCAGCATCCCCGCCACCAGGAACGCGAGGTTCACCGCGCCGAGAGCGCCGCCGCCGGTGAGGACCAGGTCGCCCTCCGGCCGGCGCACCATGGCCGTGATCACCACGCCGGCCCAGGCCAGTGCGGGGAGGACGGCGACCAGGCGCGACCCGGTTCCGCGCAGCGCCAGGCCGACGAGCAGCAGGTTGCCGACCACGGCCGCGGCGATCGAGACGGGCACGAGCATCCCGGCCACGCGCATCGGCAGCCAGAAGACCTCCACCAGGGCCAGCCAGAGGGCCGCGACCACGACGGCGACCGTCCTTCCGGCCATCGCCAGGCCATCGCTGCGCGGCAGGCGCGTCACTCTCACGGCACCAGGCCGGCGAACAGGTCGTCCTCCCACCCCTCGGGGCCGCCGCCGGCCGGACCTCGCTCCCCCCTGACCAGGCGGTAGTACTCGACGGCGAGGACCTCCTGGCCGAGGTTGTTGGAGAGCGCGAAGAACGGCCCGTCGACCAGGATCTGGGTGGGATGGGCGCGCATCGCCGCGTCCTTCTGCGCGACGTGGGCCCGGCCGTCCACCGCCGCGGTGACGTCCGCGTCGTCCACCGCGAAGGGGATGTCGGCCGCGTCGGTGACTCCGTCGAAGAAGGACTCCCCCATCTCTGCCAGAGCGTCGATGCCGCGCTGGAGCACCGTGCGGGGCACGCAGCACCAGTAGACCTTGGACACCTCCCACGGCTCCCCGAGATCCGCGCGGTACCCACCATCGGCGGCCGCGTCCACGGCCGCCATCGCGACCCGGTGGGCCTGGATGTGGTCGGGGTGGCCGTAGCCGCCGTTCTCGTCGTAGGTCACGAGCACCTGCGGCCGCACGTCGCGGACGACCGCGACGGCGTGCGCCACCGCCTCCTCGAGGTCGGCGTTCCAGAAGGCGCGGGGATGGCCGTTGGCCGGCGTCCCCATCATCCCGGAGTCCCGGTAGCGCCCGGCGCCGCCGAGGAAACGGATGTCGTCGACGCCGAGGGCGCTCATCGCCGCGCGCAGCTCGCCGATCCGGTAGCCACCGAGCTGGTCGGCCTGCTCCGCGGCGAGCTGGGCGAGCTCCGGGACGAGGACCTCGCCCTCCTCACCCAGGGTGCAGGTGAGCAGCGTGACGGAGGCACCCTCGGCCACGTACCGCGCCATCGTGGCCCCGTTGTTGATCGTCTCGTCGTCCGGGTGGGCGTGCACGAGCAGCAGGCGTCGGTCGGAGGTCACGCGGGCAATTCTGACCCGACGGCCGCTCCCCTGCGTCAGAGGACCTTCGCGACCTCGGCGTAGTGGCAGGCGTTCAGGTGCCCGGTCCCCCGGTCCTCGAGTTCGGGCTCGCGCTCGATGCACAGCGTCCGCTGGTCGTCGTCCAGGTCGTGCGCGAACTTCTGGCAGCGGGTACGGAACCGGCAGCCCGACGGCGGGTTGGCGGGGCTCGGGACGTCGCCGGTGATGATGATCCGCTTGCGGGTCCTCTCCCGGCGGGGGTCGGGCAGCGGGATCGCCGACAGCAGGGCCTGGGTGTAGGGGTGGGCTGGCCGCTCGAACAGCTCGTCCCGGTCGGCGATCTCGATGATCCGCCCCAGGTACATGACCGCCACGCGGTCGGAGATGTGCCGCACGACGGACAGGTCGTGGGCGATGAACAGGTAGGACAGGTCGAGGTCGTTCTTGAGGTCCTCCAGCAGGTTGATCACCCCGGCCTGGATCGACACGTCGAGCGCCGACACCGGTTCGTCGAGCACCAGCACCTTCGGCGAGAGCGCCAGGGCGCGCGCGATGCCGATGCGCTGGCGCTGCCCCCCGGAGAACTCCGCCGGGTAGCGGTTGGTGTGCTCGGGGTTCAGCCCGACGAGCTCGACCAGCTCCCGCACCCGGCGCCGGAGCGCCTCCTGGCCGTCGACGACGGAGTGGATGATCAGCGGCTCCGCGACGATGTCGAAGACCGGCAGGCGGGGGTTGAGCGACGCGTAGGGGTCCTGGAACACGATCTGGATGTCCCGGCGCAGCGGACGCATCTGGGTGCGGTTCAGACCCACCAGCTCGCGCCCCTGGAAGACCACCGATCCGGCGGTGGCCGGCTGGAGGTTGAGGATCGCCCGGCCGGTCGTGGACTTCCCGCAGCCCGACTCACCCACCAGCCCGAGGATTTCGCCCGGGTAGAGATCGAGGTCGAGCCCGTCGACGGCGCGGACGGCGCCGACGGTGCGCTTGAGCAGCCCACCGCCCTTGACCGGGAAGTGCTTCTGCAGCCCGCGCACCGACAGGATGGGCTCCCGGACCCGCCCCGGCGCGGCGTCGGCGGGGGCCTGCGGCGGGGTCATGGTCGAGCTCCTTCGGGCGTCGGGACGTCGTCCGGCGGGCTACCGGCGTCGACCGCGATCGCCTCCCCGGCGGGCACGGCGTCGGAGCTGCTCTGATCGAAAACCTCGGCGGCGCGACCGTGCGCCCGAGCGACCTCCTCGGTGCGGATGCACGCGGCGGAATGCGCGGGGCCGACCTGGAAGAGCGGCGGCTCCGCGGCGTCGCACTCAGGTACGTGCAATGGGCAGCGCGGCGCGAAGGGGCAGCCGGGCGGCATGTTCAGCAGGGACGGCGGAGCACCGACGATCGGGGTCAGGCGCTCGCGGGACGCGCTGTCGAGGCGGGGCAGGGACCCGAGCAGCCCGAGCGTGTAAGGCATCCGCGGCTCGTAGTAGATGTCCTCGACCTCACCCATCTCCACGGGCCGGCCGGCGTACATGACCAGCACCCGGTCGGCGATACCGGCGACGATGCCGAGGTCGTGGGTGATCAGCACCATCGCCGCGCCGGTCTCCTGAAGGGCGTTCTGCAGCACCTCGAGGATCTGCGCCTGCACGGTGACGTCGAGGGCCGTCGTCGGTTCGTCGGCGATGATCACCTCCGGCTGGTTCGCCATCGCGACGGCAATCACGACGCGCTGCCGCATGCCGCCGGAGAACTCGTGCGGGTACGAGCGGGCCCGCTCGGCGGCGTTCGGGATGCCGACCACCTCCAGGAGTTCGGCCGCCCGTGCCCGTGCCGCTCGCACCGACAGTCCCCGGTCGTGGATGCGCAGGGTCTCCTCGATCTGGGCCCCGACGCGGTACACCGGGTCCAGCGAGGTCATCGGGTCCTGGAAGATCATGGAGATGCCCTTGCCGCGGACCCGCGCCATGGCGCTGTCCGGCCGGCCGAGCAGTTCCGAACCGCGGTAGCGGACCGATCCGGTGACGACGGCGGTTTCGGGCAGCAGGCCCATCACCGCCAGCGAGGTCACCGACTTGCCGGAGCCGGACTCGCCGACGATGCCCAGGACCTCACCCGGCCGCAGGCTGTAGTCGACGCCCCGGACCGCATGCACCGATCCGTCCTCGGTCGCGAAACGGACCTGGAGATCTTCCACTTCGAGGAGCGGCGCCCCGGGGACGAAGCCGTCCGGGTCGCCCCCCGGCACCCGGCCCTCGGAGGAGAAGGAGTCGGTGGACGTGGCGCCGGCGTCGGTGCCCGGTCGACCCGACGTGCCGAAGGGAGTCATGGGATCTCCGCTCATGCCCGGACGCGGCGGCTGGCCGGGTCGAAGGCGTCGCGTATCCCGTCACCGATCAGGTTGATCGACAGCACGATGGTGAGCAGCGTGATACCCGGGAAGTAGAACAACCAGGGCCGCGTGCTCGCGGCCTGCACACCATCGGAGACCTGCCGGCCCAGCGACGTCTCGTTCGCGCCGTTGACCCCGAACCCCAGGTATGTGAGCGCCGCCTCGAGGATGATCGCGGTCGCCGCCGCGATCGTCGCCCACACGATCAGCGAGCCCAGGGCGTTGGGGATCAGGTGCTTGAAGATGATCCGGCGGTTCGAGGCACCCAGGGCGTGGGCCGCCTCCACGAACTCCTTCTCGCGGAGGGAGAGGAACTGGCTGCGCATGATGCGGGCCAGGTCCAGCCAGCCGAACAGTCCGAGGATGATCCCGACGCCCAGCGGCGTCCGGTAGCTCGGGAAGTTGCTCGCGACCACGATCAGCACCACCAGCAGCGGCACGGTGAGTACGAGGTCCACCAGCCGCATGAGCACGCTGTCGGTCCACCGGCCGAAGTAGCCGGCCAGCACGCCGACGAGCAACCCGAGCGGGAGCGCGATCAGCACGAACAGCAGCACGATGAACATGGAGCGCTGCACGCCCTCCATGAGGGCGGCCAGTTGGTCGCGGCCGACCGCGTCGCTGCCCAGCGGGTAGCCCGGCGTTCCCGGGGGGAGGGACTGGGCCTCGCGGTCGAGCCGGTCGTACCGGCCGCCGTAGACGAGGGGGCCGAGGAAGCCGAAGGCCAGCATGGCGGTGAAGATCCCCAGGCCGGCCATGCCGACCTTGTCGCGCAGGAACCGGCGGAGGATCTGCTGTCGCTGGCTGCGCGCCTTGACGGTGAACTCGCGTTCGACCGGGGCGGTGGGCGGCTCTCCGGGCTCGGCAGGGACCGCCGAGCCGGCGGTCTCCCGGGACATGACCATGTCTGTGTCCTCTCCTTGTTCCGGTCGTCAGCTGAGCCGGATACGCGGGTCGAGGACCGCGTAGAGGATGTCGGCGATGAGGTTGAACAGGACGACGAAGGTCGCGCTCACGAGCAGCCAGCCGAGGACGACGTTGATGTCGTTGTTGCCGATGCCGTCGGCGATGAGGTACTCGCCCATGCCGTGCCAGACGAAGACGGTCTCGGTGATGATCGCGCCGCCGAAGAGGGTGCCGATGCCCAGCGCCACGACCGTCGTCAGGGGGATGAGGGCGTTGCGCAGTCCGTGCTTGAAGACCGCGCGCCGGTAGGTCAGCCCCTTGGCCCGCGCTAGCCGCAGGTAGTCCGAGCTGAGGACGTCGAGCATGGCCGAGCGCTGGAAGCGGCTCCAGGCGGCGAAGGACAGCAGCGCCAGGCTGATCGTGGGGAGCACCAGGTGGCCGAGGCGGTCCAGCCACAGCTCGGAGCCGCTGGCGTACAGCTCGAGCCCCGGTGTCTGCTCGCCGATGGTGTAGAGCACCCGCCGGCCGAACAGGTCGTTGATGCCTCCCGCGACGAACTCCTTGAGCAGTGCGGCGAACCAGAACACCGGCAGGGCGATGAGCAGGTAGGCCACGAAGGTGAAGACGTAGTCGATGGGCTTGTACTGCCGGACTGCGCCGATCACGCCCACGATGATCGCCAGGATCACCGCCAGGAGGATGGCGAGCAGGATCATCCGGCCGGTCACCATGAGCCGCCCGCCGAGCTGGTCGGCGACCGGGGTGCCGTTGACCGTGGTCCCGAAGTCACCGGTGAGCACGCCGGAGAGCCAGTCCCAGTACCGCACGAAGAACGGGTCGTTGAGGCCCAGCTGCTCGCGGACCCCGGCCAGGTACTCCGGCGTCGGCGGTGGCTGTCGCTGCCGGTAGGCCGCCAGCGGATCGAAGCTGTTGGCGCACAACGCGAAGACCAGGAGCGAGCTGGCCAGCAACACGAGGACCGACGCGATGATGCGCCGGATCGTGAAGAACAACATTGGCGCACCTTAGGTCTGGCAGGGACGGTGTCCGGCAGGGGGTGCCGGGTCGGACGATGACCGGCGGATCGCCGGACGGAGCCCGCTCCCGTAGATGGTCCCGCGGCCCCCGGCGCAGAGCACCGGGGACCGCGGGGTGCGTGGCCGGCG
>JALYMS010000043.1 GCA_030773535.1 Actinomycetota bacterium
TGGTCGCGGTGGCGCAGGAGGGCCGCGGTGTCGTGCTCTACATCCGCGGCCACGAGGGCCGCGGGATCGGGCTGCTCCACAAGCTGCAGGCCTACCAGTTGCAGGACCGCGGCGCGGACACCGTCGACGCCAACCTCGACCTCGGACTGCCGGCCGACGCCCGCGACTACGGCACCGGCGCGCAGATCCTCGTCGACCTCGGCATCCACACGATGCGGCTGCTCACCAACAACCCGGCCAAGCGGGCGGGGCTCGAGGGCTACGGGCTGCGCGTGACCGGCCGCGTCCCGCTGCCCAGCCACGTGACCGCCGAGAACCTCGGCTACCTGCGCACGAAGCGCGACCGCATGGGTCACCTGCTCGACATCATCGAGCCGGAGACCGAGTCGGGGCCGGCCGACCAGCCCGGCACCGTGCCGGGCACCGACGTGCCGCTGGGCCAGCAGGAGCAGCGGCTGTGAGCGGGTCGGGGGCGCCGACGGTCGAGCCAGTGGACGCCTCCGGGCTGACGCTCGGCATCGTCGCGACCACCTGGCACGCCGAGATCACCGAGAGCCTGCTGGCCCGCGCACTGGAGGCGGCGAAGGCCAGCGGCATCGCCGACCCCACCGTCGTCCGGGCACCCGGTGCCGTCGAACTGCCGGTGATCGCCCAGGCGCTCGCCAAGCGGCACGACGCTGTCGTCGCCCTGGGCGTGGTCATCCGCGGGGGCACGCCGCACTTCGAGTACGTCTGCGACGCGGTCACGGCGGGCCTCACCAGGGTCGCCCTGGACGCCGGGAAGCCCGTCGGCAACGGCGTCCTCACCTGCGACAGCGAGGAGCAGGCCCGCGACCGCGCGGGCCTGCCCGGCTCCGCCGAGGACAAGGGCTGGGAGGCGGCCCTCGCCGCCCTGGCCACGGCCCGGACCCTGCGCGAGCTCCGGACGCCGCAGCGGACGACCGGGTTCACCGCGGCGCCGGCCCGGGAGATGCGCTGATGAAGACGTTCGACTCACTGTTCGCCGAGCTGGCCGGCAAGGTCGCCGCCGACGATCCGGCGTCCGGCACGGTGCGCGACGTCCGGGCCGGGGTGCACGCTGCGGGCAAGAAGGTGGTCGAGGAGGCCTCGGAGGCCTGGATGGCTGCCGAGCACGAGGGTGCCGAGCGGACGGCGGAGGAGATCAGCCAGCTCCTCTACCGGGTGCAGGTCCTCATGCTGGCCCGCGGCCTGACCCTGGACGACGTCTACGCTCACCTGTGATCTTGTCGAGCGACCGAGGGAGTTCCGTGCTGCGCGTCGCCGTGCCCAACAAGGGCGTCCTGAGCGAACCGGCCGCGGAGATGCTGGCCGAGAGCGGCTACCGCCAGCGCCGGAGCACCAAGGACCTCGCCGTCTACGACCCGGACAGCGACACCGAGTTCTTCTACCTCCGTCCCCGGGACATCGCGGTCTACGTCGCGTCGGGCACCCTCGACGTCGGCATCACCGGCCGCGACATGCTGCTCGAGACGGCGCCGGCCGACGGCGAGGGCCCGGCCGCCGTCGAGGTCATGCCGCTGGGCTTCGGGCGGTCCTCCTTCCGCTTCGCAGCCCCCGTCGGGTCAGGGATCGACCAGCTGGAGCAGCTCGCGGGCAAGCGGATCGCCACCGCCTATCCGGTGCTGCTCTCCCGCTACCTGGCCGACTCCGGCGTCAAGGCGAGCGTGGTCAAGCTCGACGGCGCCGTCGAGACGGCCTGCCGGCTCGGGGTCGCCGACGCGGTCTGCGACGTGGTGGAGACCGGGACGACGCTGCGCGCCGCCGGGTTGGAGATCATCGGCCCGCCGGTGCTCGCCAGCGAGGCGATCCTGGTGCGCCGGGAGGCCGCGGAGGAGATCCCGGCGGTCGCCCAGTTGCGGCGCCGGATCCGCGGAGTGCTCGTCGCGCGGCAGTACGTGATGCTCGACTACGACTGCCCGAACGAGCTGCTCGAGCGGGCCACCGCCGTCACGCCGGGGCTGGAGGGACCGACGGTCAGCCCGCTGCAGACCCCGGGCTGGTCGGCGGTGCGGGCGATGGTGGCGCAGACGGAGACCAACCGGGTCATGGACGAGCTCTGGGAGCTCGGCGCCCGGGCGATCCTGGTCACCAGCATCCACGCCTGCCGCATCTGAGCCGGCCGGCAACTTTCCCGGCTGTCCGAGCGTCTTGGAGGCGTGCGACTCGCCCTGCTGCTGGCCCTGTTGTCCGTGACCGCCTGCGCGTCCCCCGCCGCCCCGGGCGCGGTTGCGCCGTCGGGGGGGAGCGATCCCGCAGCCGGCGGCATCCAGCAGGCCGACGACGACCTGCAGGTCGAGTTCGACCGCGGGGACGGGACGGAGCCGGAGAGCTGGACGCTGACCTGCGTCGGTAACGCCTCGGGCAGCCACCCCGAGGCCGAAGCCGCGTGCGCGCACCTCGCGGGCATGGAGGACCCCTTCGCCCCGCTGCCCCCCGATTCGGTCTGCACGGAGCAGTACGGCGGCCCGCAGACGGCGCACGTCACCGGTCGATGGAAGGGGCAGCCCGTCGACCTGGAGCTGTCCCGGGTCGACGGCTGCCACATCTCCCAGTGGGACTCGCTCGTCCCGCTGGTTCCCGCCGAGGTCGGGGTCGGATCGGTCGGGTGACCGCCCCGGATCAGCGCCCTCGGGTCGTCCGCTCCACCAGGTCGATCGCGGTGGTCAGCCCGAGCGCCATGGCGCGACCGCTGGTGGCGCCGGTGGACAGCAGCGCGGCCACGGCCGGCAGCAGCGGCCGCTCCCCGACCAGGGCGTGCAGCACTGCCGCGTACTCACCGCTCACGCGCCCGCAGGCGGCGTGCCGGAGCAGCGCGCGGGACAGCTCCGTGGTGCGCCCCGCAGCCAGGGCGTAGACCCCGGCGGCGAACCGATCGGCTGACGGATGCCCGAGGAGCACCAGCCCCGCGATGGTGCCGGCCATGACGTCGTCGCCGGCGGGGGTGAGCCCGGGGCCCAGGCCGATGA
>JALYMS010000044.1 GCA_030773535.1 Actinomycetota bacterium
GATTGGTCGTCTCCCCAGGATCCACCACGACGGGGGCATCCGACACCCGCTGCTCGGCCGACGGGACCCCGTCGACGACCTCGGCCGAGACGAGCGCGCCCGCTCGATCGGCCCACGCGACCGTGACATGCTCCGCTTCCCCGACCCGGCGGACCACCGCGTTGGTCATCGGCGAGTGCACCTCGTTCGTTCCCGTCCGGTCGACCCGGACCGCGCTGCTCAGCGTGCCCTCCGCAGAGAGGGTCCGGTAGAACAGCTGCTGCTCGACGTGGTCCTTGTAGAAGACGTGGGTCACGTCGCCGTCCCCCTGGACGGCGACCGCCTGGGAGACCGTCCGATCGGGGTCGAGCACGGTGGAGCGGCCGTAGTTCCCCGTGTCGGAGGAGCGCTTGCGGAACGAGATCCGGTGGGAGTGCTCGGCGGTGGGTGCGTCGGAGTAGAAGGCCCAGATGTCGCCGTTGCCCAGCGCCGAGATGCTGACCCACTGGTCCTCGGGCTTCTCGTCGGGCTCGTGGATCTCCTCACGCTCGACGGTCCACGTGTCCGGCGCTGCCGGCGCGTCGCTGGTGTCGAAGGCGGTCAGGTGGATGCCGCCGCTGCTCTTCTGGAAGGCGAAGTAGATCCGCGACCCCACCTGTATCGCCCAGTTGCCCTCGAGGTCGCCGGTCGACGTCCGTCCGCCGCGGTCGATCTCGGACCAGGTGGCTCCGCCGTCGGCCGACTTCATGGCCTTCGGCTCGTTGCCGCCCTCGTCCCCGGGGAGGTCCTCGACGACGGTGTACAGGTTCCCGTTGCCGTCCTGATAGGGCCCGAGGTGACCGTGCCCCTCGGGCATGATGCCGGCGAGGGAACCGGGCAGTAGCCGTTCAGGGACGGGCGCGGCGCCACTGCTCGGGGACGGCGCCACCGACTCCGTCGGCTCGCGCTCCTGCTCCGGCGCGCATGCCGCGAGGCCCGGCGCCACCACCAGGGCGACGGCCAGGAGGACCGACTGCCGGGCCGGCGAGGACCGAACACCGAGGGGACGCGCACCGAGCACCATCGCTCCCGAGGTTATGCGCGGTCGCTGCCCCGGTTCCCGGGAGGCCTCGCCCGTCCCCCGGGACGATCCGGTGAGGGGTCTGGCTCGAACGGGTGACGGCGCGACGAGAGGGCCAGCAGTGAGCCCCGTCGCCCGTCAGGCTGTCCCGGTGCCGCTGACCGCCCCCGGGCTCCCGGGCCTGCCGCCCGAGCTCTCCGGGCCCGTGGCGGTGCAGCTGTCCAAGCCCGTCCGGGAGATCCCGGCGGCGCACGCCCTGCCCGGCGGGTGCCTCTACGAGCCGAAGTGGGACGGCTACCGGCTGGTCGTCGTCCGGACCGCCTCCTCGACGCGGGTGTGGTCCAAGCAGGGCCGCGACCTGACCGACCGCTTCCCGGACGTGGTCGCCGCTGCGCTCGCCCAGGTGCCCGCCGGCACGGTGCTGGACGGTGAGGTCGTCATCTGGAACGGTTCGCGGCTGGACTTCGGCCTCCTGCAGCAGCGGATGTCGGCGTCGCCGGGCCGCATCGCGTCCCTCGTCTCCGCCGCCCCCGCCTCCTACGTGGCATTCGACCTGCTGGCCTCGGCCGGCCGGGATCTCCGCGACCAGCGGCTGTCCCGCCGCCGGGCGGAGCTGGAGAGCCTCGCCGCCCGCTGGGCCCCGCCGATGCAGCTCTCCCCCGCGACGGCCGATCCCGTCGAGGCCCGCCAGTGGTTCGAGGACTTCCGGGCCGCCGGGGTGGAGGGCCTCGTGGTGAAGGGTGCCGGGACGCGCTACGCCCCGGGCCGGCGGGAGTGGCTCAAGGTGAAGTCCTGGGAGACGACAGAGGTGCTGGCCGGTGGGGTGATCGGCCCTCTCGGGCGGCCCAGCCAGCTGGTCGCCGGGCGGTACCGGAACGGCGAGCTCGTCGTCGTGGGGCGGACCAGCCCGCTCGGCCCACAGCAGGCGGCCGAACTGGCCGCCGTCCTCACCCCGGCCGGAGACGACCATCCGTGGCCGGAGCGGATCGGCACCGGCCGGTTCGGCGGCGGGAAGCTGTCCGTCGCGCTCACGCGCTGCGAGCCGGCCGTCGTCGTCGAGGTGAGCGCCGACGCCGCCCTGCAGGCCGGGATCTTCCGCCACCCGCTTCGCTACGTGCGGGTCCGCCCCGACCTGCGCCCGGAGGACGTCGACCCGCTGCCCTGACCGTCAGGCCTCGTACGGCAGGTGACCGAGGCCGACCAGGAGCCGCCGGAGGAGGTCTGCCAGCCGTTCCCGATCTGCGGTGGGGAGCCCCTCGAGCAGCCGGCGCTCCGTCTCCAGGTGGTCCGGCAGAGCGGCGTCCAGGGCGGCCCGCCCGGCATCGGTGAGGGTGACGACGACGGCGCGTCCGTCGGCGTCGCTGCGTTCCCGGGTGATCAGCCCCTTCTCCTCGAGCCGGTCCAGCCGCTGGGTGATGGCGCCGGAGGTCACCAGTGCGGTGCGCATGAGCGCGGTGGGGGTGAGCTGGTAGGGCGTTCCCGCCCGCCGCAGCGCCGCCAGGACGTCGAAGGAGGGCGCGTCCAGCCCGTGGCGGGCGAACGTGGCCCGCTGCGCCAGGTGGACCTCGCGCTGGAGTTGGGTGATGCGGCCGATGATCCCCATCGGCGAGCAGTCCAGGTCGGGACGCTCGCGCGCCCACTGGTCGAGGATCTGGTCGACGGCGTCCTCGATGTCGCTCACGGCTGCTCCTCCGCATCGGGCAGGTCCAACGAGCCCAGGTCCAACCAGCCCAGGTCCAACGAGCCCAGGTGCTCTGCGAACGTGCGGACCGGCCGGCCCAGCAGCGCCTCCAGCACACGCGGTGACCCGGTGAACCCATGCGCCCGGTAGTGGTCGAACATCCGCCGGCGGCAGTGTGCTGCGTAGTCCGACTCCGGAGGGATCGGTCCGTCCGGAAGGGCGTCGACGGCGCGCACCGGCCCGCCCAGCCGGGCGGCGAGCAGCTCCGCGATGCGGGGGGCGGTCAGGGGCTCCGGCCCGACCGCCTCGAAGGTGCCGCCGTCCAGACCGGCCTCGGTCAGCAGCAGGACGGCGGCATCGGCGACGTCGCGCAGGTCGACCAGGGACTGCCCCGTGGTCAACCCCCACGGACTCCGGAACAGCCCGGACGCCGCGACGGCGGGGAGCTGCCCGTCGAGGTTGTCGGCGTAGGCGCACGGCTGGAGCACCCGCCAGGCGAGCCCGCTCCCGTCCAGCGCCTCCTCGACCCGGTCCTTGGCGGCGTGGTGCGGCATCGCGCGCGCCTGCGGGCGGAGCACCGAGTGATAGACCACCCGGGCCACGCCGGCCCGGCGGGCGGCGGCCAGGAGTGCGGCTGCGCCCGTCGCCTCACCCGGGTCGAAGTTGGGCCAGATGACGTAGAGCGCCTCCGCTCCGGCCAGCGCCGCCTCGGCCGCTGCCGGATCCCGGAGGTCGGCCGCGACCACGTCGGCGGCCAGCGCGGTCAGCTCCGGGCGCTCCCGCGCCCCGCTCACCACGGCCCGCACGCGGTGACCGCGCGACCAGAGAGCGCGGACGACGGCGGATCCGGTCCGCCCACCCGCCGCCGTCACCACGATCACGCGAATAGCTCAGCAGTGAGAGATTCCCCGCGTCAAGGCGCTCCGCGCCGTACGGGAACAGGCACGTACCGGAGATGCAGCGGGTCAGCGGATGCGCGTGCTCAGCCGGACGGTCAGGCCGGTGTCGGCGGGCAGGACGTCGACGTGGTCCCACAGCTTGCGGGCCAGCCACAGGCCCATGCCACCGGCAGACAGGTCCGGCCCGTGCGGGCGCGAAGCCGGAGAACGGATCGCGGTAGGAGGTGCCGCGGTCGCTGATCAGGCAGATCAGCCGGTCGTCCTCCGCCCAGACCCGGGCCGACACGGGCCGCAGGCCGTGCCGGAAGGCGTTGGCCGCGACCTCGCTGGCCGCCAGGTGGAGATCTCCCTGCAGGTCGCGGTCGGGGACCAGGGAGGCGATCACGGCGCCCAGCTGGTGTCGGAGACCGGCGAGAGTGGGGGCGTCGTCCACGGCATAGACCGGTTCGCCGTCCTCGGCCGCTTCCCGCGGGACTGGCAGCGAGGGGATGTACGTGCCCGGGCACTGGAAGCCCGGGCTGGCCGACCAGGCCGCCCGGCCGACCATCTCCGGATGCGTGGCCTCGGCGCTGGCGATGACCGGAGCGGGCAGCCGCCGCTCGTCGTAGAGGCAGATCGCCGAGACCGGGGCGCCGACCATGATCCGGTTGAAGACCGACTCGAAGCGCTGCCCTTCCCGCCAGTCCACCGGCTCGCTGCCGAAATCGACCTCGGCCAGGACCCGGAGGCGACCCGAGCCTCCGACCACGGCGCGCTCCAGGTACCGGCTGCACATCGTCAGGGCGTCCGGCGCCCGTGAACCGAGCAGGGTGATGCGCGGGTCGGACACGACGGTCGCGCCCCGGTCCCCCAGCTCCCGGCTGATCAGCTCGACGGTCTCCGGTGGACAGGCCAGCGTGACGAGGTCGCCGGCTCGCAGGCCGTCGTCGAGGAACGGGAGCGCCGCCGCCAGCAGCTCGGCCTCGGAAGCGACCACGGCGGCACCATGTGCCGGACCGCTGCCGGCCGGACGTCTGGCGGCGCCGGACCCGGAGGCCGCGGACGGCGGCGAGCAACCTCTCACCTGTCCGTCCACCGGGCTCCTCGACGTCTCCGGGCCGGTCTGCTCCAGCCAGCTCGGGACATTCTGGGCCATTCGACCCCGTGAACCTGCACCGGGCCCGTCACTGCGTGTCAGAAGTCGGCGCGGAGCTGACCCCCGAACGCGCGATCCGCAGCTCGGACGCGCCGTGGCGACCGGCCGACGAGCTCGTCCAACTGTTCACGATCCGGGCCGCCGGCCGCCCGGACGTTCCCGGCGTCCAGGGCCCCACAGTCCAGCCCACGCGCGATCACCGAGGCCAGGGCTCGGGCAGTGGCCGGCTCGTCCAGGACGCCTCCGGCCGACCGGTCCAGGTAGGCGGTCAAGCGACCGGCCGCAGCGGGCAGCGCGGCCCGGAAGAAGGCGTAGGTGGCGACGTACCGGGTCACCAGCTGGGCGGGGTGCAGGTCCCAGCCCTGGTAGAAGCCCCACTCGAGCGCGCGCCGCACCAGACCGGCGTGCAGTCGCCAGGCGCCGTGCACCCGCTCCCTCGAACCCACCGGCAGCACGTTGGTCGAGCCGTCGACCACACGCACCCCGGTGCCGGCGACGGCCACCTGCATCACCTGCTTGGCGAAGTCGGCCGCCGGGTGGTCGGAGGACTGGTGGGCGGCCGCGATGCCGAGGGCGGCGCTGTAGTCATAGGTCCCGTAGTGCAGTCCGGACAGGCGTGGCCCAGCCGCGTGCACCATGCGGGCCGCCGTGATCGCGCCGTCCGGGCCGAGGACCGCCTGCGGCGTCTCGACCTGCAGTTCGAGGTCCAGGACCACCCCGGAGGCGCCTTCGAGGGCGTGGAGGACGGGCAGGAAGGCCTGCACCTGCTCGACGTCGGTCACCTTGGGCAGAGTGACGACCGCCCGGCCCGCTCCGAGGGCGCCCAGGAACAGGTCCAGGCTGCGGACGCCGCGGCGGCGGGTGGGCTCCTCCAGCGACTTGGCACGGATGCCGACCGACGGCGGCGCGCTCCCGGCCCGGCGTTCGGCGGCCAGGACGATCGCGGCCCGCAGCACGTCCGCGTCCTCGTCGTCCGCGCTGCCGCGATAGCCGTCCTCCGCGTCGACCCGGAGGTCCTCGACCGGCTCGACGGCGAGCTTCTCCCGCACGCGCGGCAGGACCTCCTCGACCAGTTCCGGCGGGATGCCCAGCTCCGGCAGGCCGTGCTCGTCCAGGGCGGCGAGGGCGGCGGCGCCCCACGCGCCGGCCAGCCCGGGGACGACGGCGTCGGCGGGCACGTAACAGGTGTGCACCGGCTGCCGCGCCGACCGGTCGCCCGGATAGGCAGCGAGCCGCGCCGCGTCCACGGGCGCCAGCGTGCGGTCCAGCTCGGTGTAGACGCCGTCGTCCAGGCTCCCGGCCGGGCCTCCCCCGCCTCCGTCGGCCATGTCGCCGTCCTTCCCTGTCGTGCTCCTCGGGTCGGGAACCCGATGGGCTGGCATCCTCTCACCGTGGCCGGCCTCGACGCCTTCAACGACCAGCCCGCGGAGACGGCGGCCGAGGCGCTGCGCGCCTGCAACGCGTCGCCGCGCTTCGTTGCCGAGGTGCTTGCCCGCCGCCCCTTCCCCGACGCCGAGGCACTGACCGCCTGTGCCGAGCAGGTGGTCCGGGGGCTGCCGTGGGACGAGGTGGCGCTCGCGCTCGCCGCCCACCCGCGGATCGGTGACCGCGTTCCCGGCACGTCGGCCGAGGCGGAGGCGTCTCGGCAAGAGCAGAGGTCCATGCGCGACGCCCACGCCGAGGTGCGGGCGGCGCTGGTCGAGGGCAACCGGGCCTACGAGGCGCGCTTCGACCACGTGTTCCTGATCCGGGCCGCCGGGCGGTCGCCGGAGGAGATGCTCGCCCAGCTGCACCGCCGGCTCGGCAACGACGTCGAGAACGAGCGCGCCGAGGTCACCGAGCAGCTGGCTCAGATCACGGCGCTGAGAGTGAGGAGCCTCGTGGATGCGAACACGACGGGTGAGCGAGCATCGCAGGGAGATGCCCGGAGCCGACAGGGAGGGAGCATCGCAGCCAGCGCCAGCGAGCGAGGAGCGGAGCGACCGCGGAGGCGACTGACGGCGTCGACCGAGGAGCGGAACGAGTCCGGAGTGGAGCCAGTGAATTGAGCGTGTCGACGCACGTTCTGGACTCGGTGGCCGGCCGGCCCGCGGTCGGCATCGCCGTCCGTCTGTACGCGGGCGAGGACCTGCTGGCCCAGGGCGTGACCGATCGGGACGGTCGTTGCCGGCTGGCCGAGGGCGCGACCGGCCTGGGCACCCACCGCCTGGTGTTCGCGACCGGTCAGTGGTTCACCGAGCAGGGCCGCGACACCTTCTATCCCGAGGTCGTGCTGGCCT
>JALYMS010000045.1 GCA_030773535.1 Actinomycetota bacterium
CCCCGGCGCCGTCCCGGCACTGGCCCCGGCGCCGACGCAGCCGACCGACGAGATCCGCGCGCTGCTGTCGGCGCCCGTCGTCGACGGCGCGGCCCTGCTGCGCGCCATCGGCATCGCCCAGCCCTCCTCGACCCTGGTGACCACGCCGGAGGCGGCTCGCGAGGCCGTCGCGGGGCTCCCCGGCCCGGGGGTGCTGAAGCTGGCGGCCGGCGACCTCGCGCACAAGAGCGACGTCGGCGGGGTGCGGGTGGGCGTGCCGGCCGAGGAGGCCGCGGCGGTGTTCACCGAGCTGCTCGACTCGGCGCGGCGGCACCACGTGCCCGACGTCGAAGGTGTGCTGGTGCAGGAGCTCATCCCGCCCGGCATCGAGCTGATCCTGGGCGCCACGGCCGGGCGCGACGGCTTTCCGCCGGTCATCACGGTTGGCCTCGGCGGGGTGACCACCGAGCTCTACCGGGACATCGCCTCCGGGCTGGCCCCGGTGACCCCTGAGCGGGCCTGGGCGATGCTGCGCAGCCTGCGCGCGTGGCCGCTGCTGGCCGGGTTCCGCGGCGCGGAGCCCGCCGACGTGCCCGCCGCCGTCGACGCGGTGGTGCGCCTGTCGCAGGCCATGGTCGCGGGCGGGGACCGGCTCACCGAGCTGGAGGTCAACCCGCTCATCGTCGCGCCCCGCGGCCGCGGCGCCACCGCCGTCGACGTCCTGGTCAGCACCACCGGCCGCGGCGTCCCGCTCGGCGAGTAAGCCGGACCTCATCCACCGCCCGACCACCCGAAGAGAGGCAGGACATCCCCCGTGGGACAGATCACGCTGGAGAAGCAGGGCGGCGTCGCCGTCTTCACCGTCGACAACGTCGAGGTGAAGAACGGGCTGACGCCGGAGATGGGCCTGCAGCTGTCCGCCCTGTGCGACGAGGTGGACGCCGACCCGGCGATGGGCGCCGCGGTGGTGCGGGGCGCCGGCGGGATGTTCTGCTCCGGGGCCGACCGCCGTCGCTGGACGCCGGGCTCCGACCAGGCCGAGGACAAGAACTACAAGGAGCTCGGCGCGGTCTACACGGCCTTCAAGCGGGTGGGCGGCTTGACCGTCCCGACGATCGCGGCGGTCCGCGGGGCCGCCGTCGGTGCCGGGCTCAACCTGGCGCTGGCCACCGACCTGCGGGTGGTGTCGGAGAACGCGCGGCTCCTGGCCGGCTTCCTCCGGATCGGCCTGCATCCCGGCGGCGGCTACTTCACGATCTCCTCGCGCTCCGCCGGCCGCGAGGCCACCGCCGCGATGGGCCTGTTCAGCGAGGAGGTCGACGGCGTGCGCGCCGCCGAGATCGGGCTCGCCTGGAAGGCGGTGCCCGACGACCAGGTCGAGGACCTGGCGCTGGAGCTGGCCGGCCGGGCCGCCAAGGACCCAGAGCTGGCCCGCGAGGCGGTGCGCTCGTTCCGCACCGAGGCCGGGCCGCCCGGGATCGGCTGGGACGCCGCGCTGCACTTCGAGCGGGCCACCCAGATGTGGTCGATGCGCCGGCGCGAGACGGCCTGACCGCCCGGATCCCCAGGAGCCCGCATGCAGTTCGGTCCCACCGTCCTCCGCCCGGCCGAAGAGGCGCTGCGGCTCGAGGTGCGCGACTTCCTGGCCGCGGAGCTGCCCCCGGACCACCGGCCCGCGCTGGGCTTCGCCGGCCGGCACGACCCGTCGTTCTCGCGGAAGCTGGCCGCCCGCGGCTGGGTCGGGATGGCGCTCCCGCCCGAGTACGGGGGACACGGGCGCAGCGCGGTCGACCGCTTCCTCGTGGCCGAGGAACTGCTGGCCGCCGGCGCCCCCATCGGCGCGCACTTCGTCGCCGACCGGCAGACCGGTCCTGCGCTGCTGCACTACGGCACCGAGGAGCAGCGGCGACGCTTCCTCCCGGGCATCGCGGCCGGGGAGATCTACTTCTCCCTCGGCATGAGCGAGCCCGACTCGGGCTCCGACCTGGCGTCGGTCCGCACGCGGGCGACGAAGGTGGAGGGTGGCTGGACCGTCACCGGCACCAAGGTGTGGACCAGCGAGGCGCACGTCAACCACTTCTTCGCCGTCCTGTGCCGCACCTCCCCGATGGAGGAGGGCAGGAAGCACGCGGGGCTGTCCCAGATGATCGTGGACCTGAAGGCCCCAGGCGTGACCATCTCGCCCATCCCGTTCCTCGACGGGTCGCACCACTTCAACGAGGTCGCGCTCGAGGACGTCTTCGTGCCCGACGATCTGGTGCTCGGGGAGATCGGCTCGGGCTGGCAGCAGGTGACCAGCGAGCTGGCCTACGAGCGCAGCGGCCCCGACCGCTGGCTGTCGACGTTCCCGGTGCTGCGCGAGTTCGTCCGCGAGGGCGCGGGCAAGGCGGTGCCCGACGACGAGGCGACGGTGATCGGCCGCTTCGCCGCGCGGTTCTGGGCGATCCGGCAGCTGTCGCTGTCGGTCGCCCGCGCCCTGGACGCCGGCGCGGCGCCCGCCGTCGAGGCGGCGCTGGTGAAGGAGATCGGCACCCGGTTCGAGCAGGACCTGGTGGAGGCGCTGCGCGTCGCCGCAGAGACCGAGCTCGACCAGGGCCTGGGCTCGCTGTTCGGGGAGCTGCTGGCCGAGGCGGTGCTCACCTCGCCCAAGTACACGCTGCAGGGCGGGACGACGGAGATCCTGCGCTCCGTGGCCGCGAAGGGGCTGAGTTCACGAGGAGCCGGCCGATGAGCGACGACCGGGCGATGCTCACGGAGGTGGCCACAGGGCTCTTCCGCGACCTGTGCACGCCCGACGACGTCGTCGCCGCCGAGGCGACCGGCTGGAGCGAGCGGCTGTGGTCGGCGCTGGCCGAGTCCGGCTTCCCCTACGTGTCGGTGCCCGAGGAGGCCGGCGGCTCCGGTGGCGACGTCGCCGACGCGTGCGCCCTGCTGACCGCGGCGGGGCGGTTCGCCGCGCCGGTGCCGCTGGCCGAGGCCGGGCTGCTGGGCGGGTGGCTGCTGGCCTCGGCGGGTCTGGCCCTGCCGGGAGGACCGCTCTCGGTTGCGGTCGGGCGGCCGGGCGACGCGGTCGAGCTGACCGGCGGACCCGGCTCCTGGCGGCTGAGTGCACGGGCGCAGCGGGTGCCGTGGGGCGGGCGGAGCGAGCGGGTGGCCCTGCTCGCCGGCGGAGGCGGCGAGCGGTTCGTGGTGTCCGCGCCGGCGGCCTCAGCGCAGGTCACGCCGGGCCGCAACCTCGCCGCCGAGCCGCGGGACACGCTGGAGTGGACCGACGCCGAGCTGTCCGACGACGTGGTGGGAACGGCGCCCGCCGGGGTGGACGCCTCCGCGCTGCGGCTGCGGGGTGCGCTGAGCCGGGCCGCGCTGATCTCCGGCGCGCTGGCCCGGGTGAGTGAACTGACGATGCGCTACACCGGGGAGCGGCAGCAGTTCGGCCGCCCGATCGCCCGGTTCCAGGCGGTGCAGACGCACCTGGTGACCATCGCGGAGGAGGCGCAGCTGGCCGGGCTGGCGACGGAGGTCGCCGCGCTGAACGCCCGGCCGGAGCCGGGCTTCTTCGACGTCGCCGCGGCCAAGGCGGCGACGGGGGAGGCCGCGACGATCGCGGCGCGGGCCTCCCACCAGGCGCACGGCGCGATCGGCATGACCAAGGAGTACGAGCTCGGCCAGCTCACCCGGCGGCTGTGGTCGTGGCGGGACGAGTTCGGGAGCGAGCGGTACTGGAGCCGGGAGCTCGGCCGGCAGCTGGCGGACACCGGGGCCGACGAGCTCTGGCCGCGGATCTCGACGGGACTGGGAGAGGCATGAGCACCGACTTCGAGATCGCCGTGGTGGGGTGCGGCGCCGCGGGGCTGAGCGCGGCGCGGGCAGCGGCGGAGGCCGGGAAGCGGGTGGTCGCCTACGACCGGCTGTCGCCCGGCGGTCAGCTGGTCAACCTGACCACGCTGCACGACTACCCGGCGCCGGGCGGCACCGCGGAGTCGTGGGCGCTGATCACCGACCTGGTCGCCGCCGCGGAGGCGGCCGGCGTCACGATGAGCTTCGACGCGGTGACCCGCGTGCACGCCGGGACGCCGGTGCGCCTGGAGACGGCCGGCGGCGAGGTGACCGCGGCCGCCGTGGTTGTCGCGACCGGGCTCTCCGACGGGCGGCTCGGGCTGCCCGGTGGGGAGGCGCTGGTCGGTCGTGGGCTGTCCACCTGCGCCGGCTGTGACGGGCCGCTGTACCGGGGCAGGGCGGTCGCGGTCGTCGGGGACGACGAGTGGACCGCGGAGGAGGCGTTGGAGCTGGCCGGGCTGGCGTCGTCGGTGACGGTCCTGGTGCCGGGGACGCCGCACTGGTCGGCCGGGCGCGGTGAGCGGCTGGCCGCTGCGGCCGGGGTCGAGGTGGTGACCGGAGCGACGGTGACCGGCCTGCGAGCCGACGGCGTCCTGCAGGGCGTCACCGTGCGGACCGGCGAGGGGGAGCGCGAGCTGGCGGTGCAGGGGCTGTTCCCCTTCGTCGGCCGGCGCGGACCCGGGAATCTGGTGACCGGCGTGCCGGCGGACGAGGCCGGGGCGCTGCGGACCGAGCACGGCGTCCGCACCGCCGTCCCGACCGTGTTCGTGGCCGGGGACGCGCGGGCCGGTGCGACGCAGTCGGTGCCCGCCGCCATGGCCGACGGCGCGGCCGCGGGAGAGGCCGCCGTGGCGGCCCTGCGGCCGGTCGGGAGAGGCCTGCGGATCGTCGACCCGACTTTCGGGGTGCTGCCAGCCCAGGGCGACGACGAGGTGGAGGGCGGCGGTACCGCCGACTGGACCGAGGTGGCGCTGTTCTCCAACTCCAAGCCGAACGCGACGGAGCTGCTGCGCGGGGTGGGGGAGCGGCTGCAGGCCCACTGGGAGCTGCCGGAGCTGGGGTTCGCCAGCAAGCCCAGCGCGTCGGAGGCCGCCGACAAGGACACCATCGACTGGCTGGCGCAGCGCTACAAGATGGTGCTGGTGGCCGTCGGTGATTAGGGCTCGTGCTCGTCGTGGAGTCTCCACGACTCGGTGGAACTGGAGAAGCGTGGCGTCGTGGCACCGCTGCTGGTGACCTCGTCGTTCCTGCCGCTGGTGGAGGCGCAGGCGAGGGCCCGGCGGGTGTCGCCGCGGCTGGTCGTGGTGCCGCACCCGGTCGGCGGCCTGAACGAGGCGGAGCTGGCCGGCCGGATCGAGGCCGCGGCGGAGACGCTGCTGCCGATGGCCGACTCGGCGCGGGAGGGTTCGTGAGCGAGCAGGTGCTCGAGCTGCCGGGCGTCACCGAGGAGAACTGGTCCGAGGCCGCGGAGCAGCGCGGCTGGGGCGACGGTCTGCCGACGGTGCCGCCCACTCCCGAGCGGGTGTCCGCGGCGCTGGCCGCGCTCGACGGGATCGACCTCGAGCTGGGGCCGATGCCGCCGTCCGGGCTTGTGCCGACGCGGGAGAGCTTCGCGGCCAACGCGGTGATGGCCGGGTGCCGCCCGGCCGACCTGCCGGTGGTGCTGGCGGCGGTGCGGGCGCTGCTGGCGCCGGAGTACAACCTGCACGGCGTGCTGGCGACGACGCATCCGTGCGCGCCGCTGGTGATCGTGAGCGGTCCGGTGCGGCGCGCCCTGGGCATCAACGTCGGCACCAACTGCTTCGGGCAGGGGACGCGGGCCAACGCCGTCATCGGCCGGGCGGTGCAGCTGGTGACCGCGCACATCGGCGGCGCGCGGCCGGGGTCGATGGATCGGTCGACGCAGGGCAACCCGGCCAAGTACACGTGGTGCTTCGGCGAGAACGAGGAGGAGAGCCCGTTCGAGCCGTTCTCGGTGCGCCGCGGCTTCGAGCCGGGGGAGTCGGCGGTGACGGTGGCCGCCTGCGAGGGGCCGCACAACATCAACGACCACGGGAGCACGACCGGCGAGGGGCTGCTGATGACCATCGCCGGGACGATGGCGCAGACCGGGTCGAACAACCTGTACGTGAAGGGGCCGCACTTCCTGGTGCTCGGGCCGGAGCACGCCGCGACGCTGGACCGCGACGGCTGGACGGCGCAGGCGCTGCGCGAGCGGCTGTGGGAGCAGGCGCGGGTCCCGGTGTCGAAGGTGTCGGAGGAGAACCGCCGCCAGTTCGAGGACTGGGGGGTCGAGCCCGAGGGCGACTTCTTCCCGGTCAGCACCGGCCCCGAGATGCTGCACGTCCTCGTCGCCGGGGGTGCTGGTAAGCACTCGGCGTGGATTCCCTCGTTCGGCGCGACGGCCGCGGTGTCGCGTCCGGTGCCCGCTCGTCCGTGATCTCCGCCCGGGAACTGCCGGTGCCGGCTGCCTACGGGGAGCGCCGGTGACGGCGACCGGCACCGTGTCGCTGCGGTCGGTCGCCCCCACGGTGTTCCTGCCGGCGGGGCTCTACGGACTGGGGCAGGGCGCCATCGCGCCGGTGATCGCCCTGTCCGCGCTCGAGCTCGGCGCGAGCGCCGGAGCCGCCAGTGTCGTCGTCGGCGCCGTCGGTCTCGGCCACCTGCTGGCCGACGTCCCGGCGGGCGCGCTGACCCAGCGGATCGGTGAGCGCCGCGCCATGCTGCTGGCCACGCTGCTGGTCTCGGCCGCGCTGGTCGTCTGCGTGCTGGCCCCGGCGGTGTGGGTGCTGGGCCTCGCCGTCGGCCTGACCGGCGTGGCCGGTGCGGTGTGGCAGCTGGCCCGGCAGGCCTACCTCACCGAGGCCATCGCCCCCGACATGCGGGCACGGGCGCTGTCGACCCTGGGCGGGGTGCAGCGGATGGGGACGTTCGCCGGCCCGTTCCTGGGTGCCGGTGCCATGGCGCTGGGCGGCACCGACGCGGCGTACTGGGTGCACATCGCCGCGGCGGCGGGTGGGGCGGGGCTCCTGCTCTTCCTGCCCGACGTCCCCGGCTCCCGGTCCGAGAGGTCGGCCGCTCAGGTGGGTCTGGCGGACGTGATCCCGTCGCACCGCTCGGTCCTCCTCACCGTGGGGACGGCGGCGTCGTTCGTGGGCGTGGTCCGGGCCGCGCGACTCGCGGTGATCCCGCTCTGGGGGGAGGCCCTCGGGTTGAGTCCCTCGACCACGGCGCTGATCTTCGGCCTGTCCA
>JALYMS010000046.1 GCA_030773535.1 Actinomycetota bacterium
CGGGCGCAGGGTCGGCTCGTTCCCATAGACCGGCACCACCACGGCGATCATGGTTCCCGCGGTCGTGGTCATGTCGCCGTCCAGGTCCGGGCCAGCCCCTCGGCGAGGTCCACGGTCGGCGCCCAGCCGAGCAGCCGCGCCGCGGCCCGCGGATCGCTGACCCAGTCCTCGGTGTCCCAGGAGCGGCCCGGGTGCGCGCCGGCCGCGGTGACGATCGGCCGGCCGGTCACCCGCTCGGCGACCGCGACCAGCTCCTCGGTGCTGGTCTGCACCCCGGTGCCGATGTTCAGGACGGCACCCGGGGGCAGCGACGGGGTGGTGGCTGCCCGGATGCATGCGTCGACGACGTCCCCGACCCAGACCCAGTCGCGGCGGCTCAGCCGGGCCGGCAATGGCACGGTCGCGCCGGTGCGGGCGGCGTCGAGCACCACCGGGACCAGCCGGGTGGGATGGTCGCCGGGGCCGTAGACCTGGAAGGCGCGCAGCACGCAGGCACGCACCCCGCGCTCGGCCGCCGCCGCCTGGAGCAGCAGGGAGCCGGCGGCCTTGGTGGCCCCGAAGAAGCCCCGCGGCTTCAGCGCGGCGTCCTCGGCCAGGGGATGCGCGGCGGCGGCGTACTCGGTCGACGAGCCGAGCCGGACGACGACGCGGCACCGGTCGGGCAGGGCGTCGACCAGCCACGGGCTGGTATTGACGGCCACCGTCGCCGCGCGCTCGGCCGCCGTGCCCTTGGCCCGGCCCGCCGCGAGGGAGAAGACGGCGTCGGGCCCGGCCGCCCGCACCGCCGCCGATGCCGCGGCGACGTCGGTGAGGTCGACGTCCCGACGGGTGAGCCCCACGACGTCCCAGCCGTCCGCCCGCAGCCGGGCGACCAGGTGCCGGCCGACGAACCCGCCGGCGCCGGTGACCAGCGCCCTCACGCCGTAAGCGCCACCGGATCGCGGTGGGCCGGGACGGCACCTGCGACGGCGGCGACGAACTCCGACCGGGATTCCGCAGCCGCGGCCGGGCCGGCCAGGCGCAGGCGGTCCAGCGCGTCCAGCAGCAGCGGCACCTCGACGAAGGGGTCCCGGCCGGCCATGTCGGCGGTGAAGGATCGCCGGAGGAACGTGAAGTCGGTGCTGATCCGGACGAGTTCGGCCGCGAGCAGGTCGCTGGACACGGGGAAGCCACGGCCGGGCAGGGTCAGCCCGCCCACGCCGAAGGGCTGGGCCGTCACGGCTGCGCGCACGGCATCGACGGTGCCGTCGACCAGCGGCCGGAAGAGCTCCGTCGAGCGACGGTCGATCCGCAGGTCGTTGAGCCCCACGTAGATGCGGGAGAGCGGACGCCGGGCGAACGCGGCGGCGTCGTACACCGCGTCCTGCGTCTCGATCAGGATGCCCAGCCCGCACCGGCCGTCGACCAGCTCGAGGGTCCGGTCGACCTCCTCGGGGGTGCGGACCATCGGCAGCAGGATCTCGTCGGCGCCGCGCCCGACGGCCTGGTCGACCTCCTGCGCGGTCCACGGGCCGTAGCCGTTGATCCGGCAGAGCAGCCGTCCCGGGGTGGCGCTCCGCATCCGGGTGAGGTCCGCCGGGGTGTCGGCGTTGATCTGGGTCCCCTCGCCCAGCTGGCGCCGCGCCTTGCCGCGCCGCTCCCAGTCCACGACGATCCCGGCCGCGCCCGCAGCGACGACGTCGGGGCCCCAGGAGCGGTCGATGGTGAAGAGGAAGAGGTCCACGGCGGGAAGCTTAGGCTTCCCTAAGTCTGCTGCTGCACACGCCCCCAGGGGAGGCGGATCAGGACACCCGGGCCGGCTCCGCGGGCACGCCCGCGCCGAGGACCGTGCCGGCCAGCGCCGTCCCCTCGGGTCGGCGCGGCGGACCCGCGAGGTCCGCGGGGAACGACAGGACGGCGCCCTGCACGGTGATCGAGACGGCGTCCCCGGTGGCTGGAAGGTCGGCCCCCTCGAGGCGCGCGCTGACCGTGACGCCGCCGGGCAGGTCGAGCCACACGCGGGAGTCGTGGCCGTAGAAGTCGACGCTGCGGACCCGGGCCGCCTGGCCCTCCGCCGTCGGCGGCGCGAGCCGCAGCTGCTCGGGCCGGAGCAACACCTTGGCACGGCCCTCGGCGCAGCTCCGCTCCAGCGCGAGGGAGCCCAGCGCGCAGGTAGCGCGGCCGTCGCGGATGTCGGCGTCGAGGACGACGGCCTCGCCGACGAAGGTCGCGACGTCGAGGTCGCGTGGGGAGCGGTAGAGCGTGCGCGGGTCGGTTCGCTGGACGAGCCGGCCACCGCGCAGGACCGCCACCTGGTCGGCCATCGAGAGCGCCTCGGCCTGATCGTGGGTCACCAGCACCGCCGTCGCACCGGTGGCACGCAGCGCGGTGGCGACGGCCAGCCGGGTCTCTTCGCGCAGCGCCGCGTCGAGCGAGGAGAACGGCTCGTCGAGCAGGACCAGGGACGGCTCGGGCGCCAGCGCGCGGGCCAGGGCTACGCGCTGCTGCTGGCCCCCCGAGAGCTGGTGCGGCGACCGGTCGGCCAGCTGGGCGTCGAGGCCCACGAGGGCGAGCAGCTCGCGGATCCGGCCGCCGTCGCGCCGCTGGCGTCGGGGCAGGCCGAAGCCGATGTTCGCGGCTACCGAGAGGTGCGGGAAGAGCCCGCCCTCCTGCGGCACGAAGCCGATGCCGCGGCGGCGTGCGGGAACGCTGCGGCCGGCGCCGGCGACGACGCGGTCCCCGAGTGCCACCGTGCCTGAGTCGGGGTCGTCGAAGCCGGCGACCAGCCGCAGCAGGGTGGTCTTGCCGCACCCCGAGGGGCCGAGGAGGGCCGTGAGGCTTCGCTCCGGCACGTGCAGGTCCACCCCGGCGAGCACCGGGGTGGAGGAAGTGAAGGACTTGGTGAGGTCCTGCACGGTCAGGGCACTCATGGAGTCAGACCTCGTCGGGCGTTCCGGGACAGCAGCACGGTAGCGGGCGCGGAGAGCAGCACCATGACCACGGCGTAGGGGGCCGCCGCCCCGTACTCCAGGGCGCTGCTCGCCGACCAGAACGCCGTGGCCAGCGTGGTGGTTCCCGTGGGGGCGAGCAGCAGCGTCGCCGTCAGCTCGGTGACGACGGCGAGGAAGACCAGCGCCGCGCCCGCCCCGATGCCCGGCGCCAGCAGCGGGAGGGTGATCCGGCGGAGCCGGTCGGGTGCCGAGGCGCCCAGGGACGCGGCGACGTCGTCGTAGACCGGCGGGGACTGCTCGACGGCCGCACGCACGGTCACGACCGCCCGGGGCAGGAAGAGGATGGCGTAGGCGGCCAGGAGCACCGGCACCGTCTGGTAGAGCCACGGGGTGGCCCGGATGCTGAGGGTCACCAGCGCCAGCGCGACGACGATCCCCGGCACCGCACTGCCGAGGTAGGTGCTGCGCTCCAGCAGGGTGGCGACCCGGCCGCGGGCGCGGACCGCGAGCCAGCCCGTGGGCAGCGCCATGGCGGTGGCGACGGCCGCCGCGGCCGCGGCGAGGCCCAGCGTCGTCCCGGTCGTCGCCATCAGCGCGGAACCGTCGAGCCCGGACGACGCCCCGGCCGCCATCCAGTAGGCGAGGCTCCCCAGCGGCACGACGAGGGCCAGGCCGACCAGCGCCGCGAGCGCCGCCAGCGCGGGCACGGTGAGCGCACCCAGCCGGACGGGCCGGACCGGTCGGGCCGCCCCGGCGCCGGTGCGCGAGTAGCCGTGACGCCCGCGCAACCGCAGCTCGGCCAGGAGCAGGGCGAGGCAGAGGACGACGAGGACGCCGGCCAGCATGGTGGCGCCCGCGCCGTTGAACGTGGCCCGGTACTGGTCGTAGATGGCGGTGGTGAACGTCGGGTAGCGCAGCATCTGCAACGCGCCGAACTCCGCGAGCAGGTGCAGCGCCACGAGGAGGCTGCCGCCGAGCAGGGCCACCCGCAGCTGCGGCAGCTGCACCCGGCGGAACACCGCCCAGCTGGACAGGCCCAGGCCTCGGGCGGTGTCCTCCAGCGCGGGGTCCAGCCCGCGGAAGGTGGCGGCCACCGGGAGGTAGACGAACGGGAAGTAGGACAGCGACACGACCAGGAGCGCGCCGGCGTAGGTGTCCAGCCCCGGGAGCAGCGAGATCCAGGCGTAGCTGTTGACGAAGGCCGGCACCGCCAGCGGCGCGACCAGCAGCACGTGCCACAGCCGCCGTCCCGGCACCGACGAGCGCTCCACCAGCCAGGCCGCGCTGACGCCGAGCACCGCGCAGACCGCGACCGTGCCGAGCACCAGCCGGGAGGTGTTCCAGAGCAGCTCGCCCACCCGCGGCCGGAACACCAGCTCCCGCACGCCTGCCCAGCCGACGTCGACGGTCGCCGCGGCGATGTAGCCCAGTGGCAGGAGGGCGAGCGCCGCCACGCAGATCGCCAGTGCGAGCGTCACCGGCGACCGCCGCAGCCGCGCACCGCCGGGAGCCCCGGACGGCCGGGAGCCCCGGGATCCCGGGAGGACCGGGACGCCGGGGTCGGACGTCGGCGCGGAGGGCAGCGCGGGGGCGGTCAGAGCAGGCCCACTTCCTGCATCAGCTCGGTCACTTGGGGAGCGTTGAGGGAGCCGGGGTCGACCGCGGGTGCGCCCAGGCTCTCCAGCGGGGGCAGCGCCTCGGCCGAGGCGACGCCGGTGCCGACGGCGTACTCCAGGGCGGAGCTCTCCGCGAGCTTCTCCTGGGCGGCCTCGGCGGTCAGGTAGGCGACCAGCCGCTGGGCCTCTTCGGGCTGGTCGGAGGAGGCGAGCACGCCTGCTCCGGAGATGCTCACGAAGGCGCCCGGGTCCTGGTTGCCGAAGTAGTGCAGCTTCGCGTCGTCACCGATCAGACCGTTCTCGGCCTGATCGCGGTACCAGTAGTAGTGGTACGTGATGCCGACCGGGACCTCGCCCTCGTCGACGGCCTTCATGATCGCCGTGTTGCTGGCGTAGATCTCGGAGTTGCGTTCCAGTCCGGTGAGCCACTCCCGCGTCGCGTCCTCGCCCTGCAACGCCAGGACGGCGCTGACGATGGCCTGGAAGTCCGCGCCGCCGGCGGCGATACCGACTCGTCCCTGCCACTCGGGGCCGGCGAGATCGAGCATCGAGCCCGGTAGCTCGTCCTCGGAAATCTCCGCCGGGTTGTAGATCAGGACGGTCGAGCGGGCGGCGAAACCGACCCATGTCCCCGACTCCGGCCGGTACTGCTCCCCCACCTGCTCGAGGGTCGACGGGTCCAGCGGCGCGAGGAGGCCCGCCTTGTCGACGACGTCGATCGAGGGGCTGTTCTCGGTGAGGAAGACGTCAGCCGGCGAGGCCTCGCCCTCCTGCACGATCTGATTGGCCAGCTCGGAGTCGTTGGCGTCGCGGAACTCCAGCGCGATGCCGGTCTCCTCGGTGAACCCCTCGAGCATTGCGCGGACCAGGCTCTCGTGCTGGGCGCTGTAGACGGTCAGCTTCTCCGCACCGGACGCGTCCGACCCGCAGGCGGCCAGCGAGGTGGCGACGCCGGCGATGGACACGAGGGCGGCGAGCGCCCGCCCGGGGCTGGTCACGTGCTGGTCCTCCTGGGAAACGGGCCCGTCCGTGGCATACGGCCTCCGGCGAGGATAGGACGCGGAGATAGGCAAGGCACACCTAACCAGACCCGCCGGTCCGCTCGCCAGGCACCCTGCCCGCTCGGACTCCGTCCGGGTCTGGGTAGAACTCCCGCATGACTGCTGCCGCCCCCGCCGAGCCGGTGCTGCGCCGTGCGCGCTTCGCCGAGCTGAGCCCCTTCGAGCTCTACGGGCTGTGCCGGCTGCGGGTGGACGTGTTCGTCGTCGAGCAGGAGTGCCCCTATCCCGAGCTGGACGGGCGCGATGCCGAGCCGGCAACGGTGCACCTGTGGTTCGAGGAGGACGGCGCGGTCGTGGCCAACGTCCGGGTCCTCGACGACGGGGACAGCCGGGCGATCGGGCGGGTGACCACCGCCGCCTCGGCGCGGGGCCGTGGGCTGGCGGCACGTCTCATGGCCGAGGGCATCTCGCTGTGCGGGGACGCCCCGATCACGCTGGGCGCCCAGGCCTATCTGGAGAGCTGGTACGAGCGCTTCGGCTTCCGGCGCAGCGGCGCGGGTTACGTGGAGGACGGGATCTCGCACGTCCCCATGCGCCGCGAGCCCGCCTGAGTTGCCAGACCCCGAGAAGCCTGCCGATCCAGCCAGGCGACCACCAGGACGTGCGGCAGCGTCAGCGCCGCCAGCAGGGGTAGGTGGGTGACCACCAGCCCGTACCCGCCTCCGGCCGCCGACCACAGGACGGCGAGGGCCGCCAGGACCGCGACCGTCGGCAGCGTGGCCGCGGTGGAGAAGCGGGCCAGCGGAGCGGCGAGGCGCCCGTCGGCCAGGTCGGCAGCGTTGGCCGGGTCCTCGGCGACCATGCGGGCGACGTGCCGCACCGAGTGCCACGCGCCGAAGTACACCCCGAAGGCCACCAGGGGCGGCGCCGCGAGGACGAGCACCAGCAGGACCGACAGTTCGGTCGCCGCCAGCCACCGGCGACGCCGCAGGAGGGCGATCCCGAGGCCGGCCGGCCACCCCGGTCACGAGGAGGACGACGAGCCGCAGCACGACCGGTGCGGGGGGCGACCAGCCGGGCACGACCCCGCTGACCAGCGCCGCCGCGTCCCCGACCGGGTCGGCCAGACCGCGGGCGAGCGGGATCAGCACGACGACCGCCCCTCCTCCCGCCGCGGCGGCGGCCGGCCGCGCACGGGCTGGCCGGCCCGCAGGTCGGCGAAGGCCGTCTCCCCCGAGCCGAAGTGCCAGGCGGAGACGGCCACGAAGACCGCGAGCTCGGCCGCGGGCGCGGCGCGGAAGGCGGCGTAGGCAACCCCCGCCAGCGCGGCGTAACCGAGGGCGAACAGGGCGAGTCGCAGCGGGCGCCAGCGCAGCCGGTACGCCGGCACGAGGTGGTCGACGGCGCCGTGCGGAAAGGCCGAGGAGGAGCCCACCGACCAGCACCGCCCAGGCGGCCGGACCCCAGCCAGCGGGCAGGAGGACCTCGATGCCCACGGCCAGCGCGGCCGCGGCCAGGGACGCCGTGGTGGCCGCCCGTGCCGGCCGGTCGAGGAGAGCCGGCCCGCCGGCCGTCGTCCCGGACGTGCGTCACCTGATCGACACGGTCAGACCGGGGAGGGCTCGCCCCGCGGAGTGCCCGGCCCACCGTCGCGGGCCGCGGGCTCCCCGGCGTGGAGCCGGTGCAGGAGGTCCGGGGACACCCGCCGCAGCTCCGGCAGCACCGCATCGCTCTTGTGCACGTTGCTGGACCACACCGGCTCGGGATGGGTGTCGACGCCGGCGACGACGTCCTCGGCGGTGCGCAGCTTCGCCACCTTGTGCGTGAGGATCCCGAAGCCCACCTTGGCGACGACGTCGGCCCCGGAGTAGCCGACCTGCATCGCGGTAAACCAGGCCGGGGTGACGTCGACGAACACCGGGATCGCGTAGACCAGCGGATAGATCCCGAAGCTGCCGAGCAGCACGATCGTGGCGTTGCGGAGGCTGGTGGCGGCCTCGCTCCCCATCGTGGGCAGGGACGCGCAGACGGCGCCGATGAGCGCGACGTAGAGGTAGACGAAGAAGGCGGTGCTGATCGTGCCCCAGACGACCAGCGCGAAGATGTCGCGGCCCTGGCCGGCCACCTAGGACCCGATGTAGCCGGTGATGATCATGAGGAACGCCGTGGCCATGGTCTTGAAGCGCAGGTTGCGCGCCTTGGCACCGGCGATCGAGCAGACGGCGAGCAGCTCGACGGCCAGCAGCGGCACGGTGACCGACCAGTCGATGTAGCGGGTCCCGAAGGTGTGCAGCGCCTCCTCGTTCGGGACGTAGACCTCGCCCTCGAGCGTGAAGCCGCCGTCCAGGTCGCTGTAGAGGATCGCGTAGGCGATCATCGCCACCCCGGAGAGCCAGAGCCCCGCCAGCACCTACGGGCGGTAGCGGGCGGAGACCTGGTCCTTGCTGTTCCAGGACTAGACGAAGTAGGCGAAGAGGGCGAAGAACGCGCCGAGGACCGCCAGCTGGGTCACGTCGTAGAGACCGAGCAACATCGTCTGCAGCTCGGGGCGGGGCGGTCGTACACATCCATCGGGGCTCCGGATTCAGGGGGTCGTCCGCCCCTACCCCCGGCACTACAGCGCAACCGGCACCCCGCGGGGGGCCAAAAGCACCGTTTTGGCCCCTCCGGGACCGCCGTCGGACGGCTGCGACGCCCGCCCGCGTTAGTTAGATCCCTAACGGTTCGATGGCTATCCTTGCCGCATGGGCACGGCTGAGCGACCGATCGGGGTGGCCATCGATGCCACCGCCAAGGCGCTGAACAGGGCCTTCGATGACGCGCTCGCGGCGGCAGGCGGCTCGCGACCGGTCTGGCTGGTCCTGTCGGCCGTGACGTCGAGCGACGCGCGCACGCAGGGGGACCTGGCGACGGCGGTGGGCGTCCGGTCGCCGACCCTCACCTCCCACCTGGACGGGCTCGAGCGAGCCGGCCTGGTCACGCGGACCCGCGATCCGGCCAACCGCCGCGTGCAGCGAATCGCTGTGACGGAAGCCGGGGAGCGCCTGTTCCTGCG
>JALYMS010000047.1 GCA_030773535.1 Actinomycetota bacterium
CCCCGCGACGACCTCTCCGACCTCGACCGACCCGACGTGCGCATCTCCGATCCGGGGGAGATCGCCGCCGCGCTGCCTGCGCTGCTCGGGTTCCGGCCCCGGGAGTCGGTGGTGCTGATCAGCCTCACCGGGAGCAGGACCGGGCGGGTCGGTCTGACCGTGCGGGGCGATCTTCCCTCGGTGGGCGAGGAGTCCGCCGCTGCGGCCCTCTTCGTGCGGAACCTGCGCACCGACCGGCCGAGCGGAGCGCTGCTTGTGGTGGTGTCGGAGGCGCCCGACGTCCCCTCGTCCCGAGCCGACGGACGGGCACCGGACGGCGGATCTGCCGGGCTGCCGCACCGTGGACTGGTGCGCGAGGTGGTGATCGCGCTCGCGCGGGACGGCGTACCGGTGCGCGCGGCGCTCCTCGTCCGCGCCGGGCGGTGGTGGTCCTACGACTGCCCGCGGACCTGTGCTGTGCACCGGAGGCAGGCACCGTCCTGCCGGAGGGGGTGACGGCCCTCGAAGCCGCCTCGGTGGCGACAGGCATGGCCGTGGAGCGCGACCGCAGCGACTTGGTCCGCCGGATCGCCGCCCCGTCAGGACCCGCGCGTGCCGCCATGGCGGCGACCTGCGACGTCGTGGCGGTCGAGTGCTCGGCCCGAGTCATCGAGGTCGGGTTCGCCGCGATGGCCGAGGAGTCGTTGGCCGCCGTCACGGCCGCCGCCGGCCGGTGCCGCCCCGATTTCCCCCGGCACGCGCTCGGCGATCGCGACGTCGCGCGGGTGGTCTGGGGGTTGCGCGACCGCGACGTGCGCGACCGCGCCATGGAACTGGCGACGGGACCCGACGCTCCGGCCGCGGAGATCCTCTGGACCGAGTGCACCCGTCGGGCGCCCGGGCCTCTGGCTGCCGCCCCGGCCACGCTCCTGGCGGTCAGCGCCTGGCTGCGCGGGGACGGCGCCATGGCCAACGTCGCGCTCGCGCGCGCCCTCGAGGCGGAACCCTCGTACGCCCTGGCCCGGCTGCTGTCCCGGGCGCTGGCCGCGTGCCTCCCGCCGGCGGACCTGCGGGCGATGATTCGAGCTCTGCCTTCCCGTTCCGACACCGCGAGCCGGCCCGGCCCGTGACCCGGCGCTGCTGCCGCTCAGAGAAGATCCGGGCGCTGCCATTCCTTGCCGAGCACGTGCTCGGCGAGGAAGGCGAGCACCGTCTCGTACCAGACGATCGAGTTTCCCGGGGTGAGGACCCAGTGGTTCTCGTCGGGGAAGTACAGGAACTTCGAGGGCACGCCGCGCTTCTTCAGGTCGTACCAGAGCCGCAGCGCCTCCCCGATCGGGACGCGGTAGTCCTTGTCTCCGTGGACGACGAGCATCGGCGTCCGGATGGCGTCGGCGAAGCGGTGCGGCGAGTACTGCTCGTAGCGCCCAGGCTCCCGCAGTGGGTCGCCCCACTCCTGCTCCCAGTAGTACGCCGCGTCGGTGGTGCCGGTGAAGGCGTCGAGGTCCCACAGGCTCGCGTGCGTGACGATCGCGCGGAACCGGTCGGTCTGGGTGGCGATCCAGTTGGCCATGTATCCGCCGAAGGAGCCACCCATCGCAGCTGTGCGGGTGCCGTCGATGTCCGGGCGCTCCACGGTCGCGTCGACGGCCGCTATGAGGTCGGTGTAGGGAGCGCCTCCCCACTGCCCCCAGCCGCGCCGGACGAACTCCTGGCCGAAGCCCTGGGAGAGTGCCGGATTGGGCAGCAGGACGGCGTAGCCGCGCGCAGCCATCACCCAGGGGCACCACCGCCACGACCACGAGTTCCAGCTCATCAGCGGGCCGCCGTGGATCCACAGCAGCAGAGGCGCCGGGAAGTCCGCGGAGGCGCCCTCGGGGAGCACGAGCCAGGACTGCACGCGCGCTCCGTCCGCGGCGGTGGCCTCGACCTCGTGCAGGGTCCCGGGGAGCCTGTCCAACATGCCGGGGCTCGGCAGCGCGACCGGCTCCTGGGACGGCGACTCGGGATCGAGCCGCACCGGGACAGCAGGGCAGTCGTAGGCGGAGCGCAGCGCGTAGAGGGCGGTCCCGTCGCGTGCGACGTTCAGGTCGCTGTACGCGCCGTCGCTGGTCAGCCGCACGGGTGCGCCGCCGGCGACCGGCACCCGGAAGACGGCATGCCGGCCGTCGTCGTCGGCGAGGAAGTACACCGCCGAACCGTCGGCGGCGAACTGCGGTGCACTCGGCCAGCGGTCGAAGTCCGGCGTCAGCTCGGACACGAGCCCCTCGGCCACGTCGACGATCAGCAGCGTGTAGTCCGGCGGCTCGGCGTAGCTCGACAGCGCCTCCCGGACGCACACCACCGTGGCGCCGTCCGGCGAGAAGCGTGGGGAGTGGACATCGGCGAGGGGGTCGTCCACGAGCACGCGGGTCCGGCCGCTGCCGGTGTTCGTGAGCACCACGCGGGTTCGGCGCCCGGCACGGCCGTCGCTCACCTCCTCCGCCCGCACCAGGGAGCGCCCGTCGGGGGACAGCGCCATGTCCTCGCCGGCCCCGGTGGGCGGGCCCGCCTCGGGCGTCAGGTCGGTCAGCTCGACGGCGCCCTCGCCGTCCGGAGCTTCCTCGCCGGGAAGCTGCCCGGCCCAGAACACGTGCGGATAGCCAGGCCCGAGGTCGTGGTCCCAGTGCCGGACCGGATAGCTCTCGTGGAGGATCGCCGACACCCCGGCGTCCTTGCGCTTCTTGCGCCGTTCCTCGTCGGTCCCCGCGGAGTTGCCGGCCACGGTCGACAGGGTCGCGGCGGACACGACCACGTCACCGCTGTCCGCCGCGACCGCGAACGAGCCGACGCCGCCCGGCCGGGACAGGACGAGCCGGGCCTCGCCGCCTCCCTCGGGCAGGCTCCACAGGGCCGGCTCCGGGTCCCCGGCCTCGGGGGTGCCGGGGTCGGGCCGCGCCGAGGTGAACAGGAGCGAGCCGTCGGGCGCCCACCCCGGGGACGACTCACCAGGGACGCTTCGCGTCAGCCGTCGCGCCGGACGCCGTCCCGTGGGGTCGGTCTCCCACAGCGCCGACTGCCACTTCTTCTTCTCGGGGTCGAGCGTGTGCACCGACATGGCCAACCTCCTCCCGTCGGCGGACAGGGCCAGCGCTCCCACGCGGGGGACCGCGACGAAGTCGGCCAGCGACGAGAAGGGGGTGGCCGCGGACCCGTCGGACGGCTCGCTGGCGGTGGTCGGTACGGGGGGATCGGACGACTGGCTCACCTGAGGAACTGCTTCCTGCCGGACGACGGGTTGGCGGACGTCCGGCCCACACTAGTGAGAGTTCCCGGCCAGGCTGGACCCGTGCCCGTCCCTGGACGAAGGCGGATCAGCGGGAGGTCGCGGCCTCGACCGGGGTCAGCTCCTCGTCGACCGCGCTGACGAACAGGTGCTGGGCGACTCCGGCAGGCAGCGGTCGTCCGTCCAGGCTCACGGCGCCGTCGGCGACCGCTGCCACCATCATGGCTCCGGGCCGGACCCCCTGTTGGGCCAGCGTGCGGAGCAGGTCGGTGTCCTCCTGCAACTGCTCGCTGATCCGCCGCACCACGACGGGACGTCCCTCGGGGGTCGCCGTCGAGGACAGCAGGGTGAGCGAGTCGAGCACCGCGGACGTCTCCCCGCCGAGCGACGCCTCGCCGCGCAGCGCATCGAGGCCCGGGATCGGATTGCCGAAGGGGGACACGGTCGGGTGCCCGAGCAGCGTCAGCAGCTTGCGCTCCACGGCCTCGCTCATGACGTGCTCCCATCGGCACGCCTCCTCGTGGACGTCCGCGTAGTCCAGGCCGATCACGTCCACCAGCAGGCACTCGGCCAGCCGGTGCTTGCGCATGACCGCGGTGGCCAGTCGGCGGCCCTCGTCGGAGAGCTGCAGATGCCGGTCGCCCTCGACGGTCAGCAGACCGTCGCGCTCCATGCGCGCCACCGTCTGGCTCACCGTGGGGCCGCTCTGGTGCAGGCGCTCGGCGATCCGCGCCCGGAGGGGCACGATCCCCTCCTCCTCCAGTTCGAAGATGGTGCGGAGGTACATCTCGGTGGTGTCGATGAGATCGTTCACAGGTACTCCTCCGTGTCGGAGGCAGTCTACGGGGATCGGGGTTCCGTCCATCCGTTCCCCGGCCGGTCCGTGCAGGTGGCCGCCGGGCCGGTGGCGAGTAGCGTCGCCCGGCAGGGGGATGCCGCCCCGGCAGGGACCGCAGTGCCGTCTCGGCGGCCGAACCGGCGAGGAGGGACCGTGAGCGACTCCGTCGCCGTCGTGTGGGACGACTCCCTGCTCGGCTACACGATGGGTGGGGACCACCCCCTGCATCCCGTCCGGCTCGATCTGACCATGCGCCTGGCCGACAGCCTGGGCGTCCTCCGCACCGACCGCCTGGAGCTGCTGAAGCCCACGCCGGCGGACGCCGAGCTGCTCACCCTCGTGCACGACCCGGCCTACCTGGAGGCGGTCCGGCGGGCACCAACCGAGCCCGACATCGGGCACGGCCTCGGCACCCCGGACAACCCGATTTTCGAGGGCATGTACGACGCCGCGGCCCTGATCACCGGGGGCAGCCTGCTCGCCGCCCGGCAGCTGCACAGCGGCAAGGCCCAGCACGCGGTCAACATCTCCGGCGGACTGCACCACGCGATGCGGGACGCCGCCTCCGGCTTCTGCGTCTTCAACGACGCGGCGGTCGCCATCGCCTGGTTGCTGCAACAGGGCTACGAGCGGATCGCCTACGTCGATCTCGACGTCCACCACGGCGACGGCGTCCAGGTGGCGTTCTACGACGATCCCCGCGTCCTCACCGTCAGCATCCACCAGACCCCGCTCACCCTCTTCCCGGGCACCGGCTTCCCCGAGGAGACCGGCGATCCGGACAAGGCCATGGGCAGCGCGGTCAACCTGGCCCTGCCCAACGGCACGGACGACTCTGGCTGGCTGCGCGCCTTCACCGCCGTCGTCCCGGGCGTGCTGCGCGCGTTCCGGCCGCAGATCCTGGTGACCCAGTGCGGCTGCGACGCCCACCACGAGGATCCGCTGGCCGACCTCGCTCTCACCGTCGACGGGCAGCGCGCCAGCTACCGGGCCATGCACGAGCTGGCCCACGAGGTGAGCGAGGGGCGGTGGCTCGTCCTCGGCGGGGGCGGGTACGGGCTCGTCCGCTGCGTGCCCCGAGCGTGGACGCACCTGATCGCCGAGGTGACCGGCAACCCGCTCGACCCCGTCACCGAGATCCCGGAGTCCTGGCGGGAGGACGTGGCGCGCCGCGGCCTGCGGGCCCGCCCGCCCACCCACATGACCGAGGGCGGCTACACCGGTTTCTCCCGCTGGGACCCCTTCACCGAGTCCCGCGTGGATCGGGCGGTGATGCGGACCCGCCGGGCCAGCTACGGCTACTTCGGCCTGGACCCGGACGATCCCCGTGACTGAGCGGACCGCCGCCCCCGGTATCCCCGCCGACGACGTCCCCGACTTCCCACCGCCTCCCCCCCCGCACTGGGAAGCCGACATCGTGGCCGCCGACGGCGGGACGGTGCACCTGCGGCCCATCTGCCCGGAGGACGACCAGGGCCTGGTCGGGCTGATGGAGCGCAGCAGCGACCAGACGCGCTACTACCGCTTCTTCGGGCCGATGAAGCGGCTGTCAGACCGCGACCTGTACCGGTTCACCCACGTCGACCACGTGGACCGGGTGGCCTTCGTGGTGCTCCTCGGCGACCAGGTGATCGGCGTGGGGCGGTTCGACCGGTACCCGGGTACGGACGACGCGGAGATCGCCTTCCTCGTCGAGGACGCCCACCAGGGACGCGGGCTGGGCTCGGTCCTGCTCGAACACCTCGCCGCCGCCGCCCGCGAGCGGGGCATCACGCGTTTCGTCGCGGAGGTGCTCGCGCAGAACGGCAGGATGGTGCGGGTCTTCCAGGACGCCGGCTACCGGGCCACCCGTGAGTACGAGGACGGCGTCGTCCACCTGACCTTCCCGATCGAGCAGACCGAGGACGCCCTGGCGGTGGCCTACGAGCGCGAGCAGCGCAGCGAGTCCCGGTCCATCAAGCGCCTGCTCACGCCCTCCTCGGTGGCGGTGGTCGGAGCCAGCAACGACGAGGGGAAGATCGGCAACGCGGTGCTGCGGCACCTGCTCGACCACGGCTTCGCCGGCCCGGTCTACCCCGTCAACCCGGGAGCCCGCCACGTGCGCGGGGTGCCGGCCTACGCCGACGTCGAGTCGATCCCCGACGACGTGGACCTCGCCGTGCTTGCCGTGCCCGGTTGCGAGGTCGCCGACGTCGTCGAGGCCTGCCGCCGCAAGCGGGTGCGCGGCCTGGTGGTGATCTCGGGGGGCTTCGGCGAGAACGGGCCGGAGGGTCTCGACGCGGAGCGGCGGCTGGTTGCGGCCGCTCGGGCATCCGGCATGCGCGTGGTGGGCCCCAACTGCCTGGGCATCGTGAACACCGACCCGGAGGTGTCCCTCAATGCCAGCCTCGCGCCGCTGATCCCGGTCCGGGGACGGGTCGGCTTCTTCGCCCAGTCCGGTGCGCTGGGTGTCGCCCTGCTGGAGCGGGCCCGCGCCCGGAGCATCGGCCTGTCGACGTTCGTCTCGGCGGGCAACCGGGCCGACGTCAGCGGCAACGACCTGCTGCAGTACTGGGCGACCGATCCGGCCACCGAGGTCGTGCTGCTGTACCTGGAGAGCTTCGGCAACCCGCGCAAGTTCGCCCGGTTGGCCCGCACCGTGGGCCGGACCAAGCCTGTGGTCGCGGTGAAGAGCGGTCGTCACGGGGGGCTCACGCCGGGTCTGGCTGGCACCTCCGTCGCGATCCCCGAGCAGTCGGTGGCGGCGCTGTTCGCCTCGGCCGGAGTGATCCGGGTCGACACGGTCGCCCAGCTCCTCGACGTCGGCACGCTGCTCGCCCACCAGCCACTGCCGCGGGGCAACCGGGTCGCCGTCGTCGGCAACTCCACCGCCATGGGGCTGCTGGTCTCCGACGCCGTGCTGGAAGAAGGACTGGAACTGGCTTCCGACGGGGCGGTCGACATCGGTGTGGGTGCCGGACCGGACGCCTTCCGCGCAGCGCTGCAGGCGAAGGTCGACGACGACGGCGTCGACGCGGTCGTGGCGGTCTTCCTCCCGCCGCTCATGGGCGGATCGGCGGAGTACGGCCCGGCGCTGCTCGACGTCGCCCGGCGGTCCCCGAAGCCGATCGTCGCGACCTTCCTCTCCACCGAGGGCATCCCACCCGAGCTCACCGTGCCCGGCGAGCTGGGCACGCCCGCCCGCGGATCGGTGCCGTCCTTCTCGACGCCCGAACGGGCCGTGATCGCCCTGGCCAAGGTCGCCCAGTACGCCCGGTGGCGGCGGCGGCCGGTGGGGACGATCCCCGAGCTGTCCGGCGTGGACGAGCGGGCTGCCCGCGAACTGGTCGTGTCGGCGCTGGCCGACGAACCGGCGGGCCGGGAGCTGACCGGCGACGAGCTGATGGCGCTGCTGTGCGCGTACGGCATCCCCCTGCTCGGCACGCGCACGGTGAGCGACGCCGAGGCCGCGGTGACCGCGGCGGAGGAGGTCGGCTATCCGGTGATCCTCAAGTCCACGGCGCCGTGGCTGCGGCACCGCTCGGACCTGGGCGGCGTCCGCCTGGACCTGGCCGACGCCGAGGCCGTCCGGACGGCGTTCGACGCCATTCCTTCCGGTGATCCGGTGATCGTCCAGGAGATGGCCGCGCCGGGGGTGGCGACGGTCGTCGAGATCGTCGACGACCCGTCCTTCGGCGCGCTGGTCAGCTTCGGCCTCGGGGGAGTGACCTCCGACCTGCTCGGCGACCGCGCCTTCCGCACGCTGCCCCTCACCGACCTGGACGCCGCGGAGCTCGTCCGCGCGCCGCGCGCGTGGCCGCTCCTGGACGGCTACCGCGGGTCCGAACCGGTCGACGTCGCCGCCCTGGAGGAGCTGCTGCTGCGGGTGGCGCGCCTGGCCGACGACCTCCCCGAGGTGCTGCGCCTCCGGTTGGAGCCGGTCATCGTGGGCCCGGCATCACCATGGCACGGCGGACGGTCGCTGGTCGTCGCCGGCGGCACGGCGCACGTCGGCCCGCCCACCGCACGAGTCGACCCCGGCCCTCGCAGGATGCGGAGCCCGGTGTGACGGAAACGGCGAGAGCCGGCCACCCGAAGGTGACCGGCTCTCGTGCGGGGGTGAGGCGCTCTGCGAGCAACGGTGCCGCGCCGCGGGGCCGGAGGCTCCCGACGCGGTGTCCATGGACACGCTCAGTGCAGCCGGGGAACGGCTCCTGGCCGCGCTGAGGTCCGGAGGACCTCAGGCGAGATAGTCGCGCAGGGCGTCGGCGCGCTCCGGGTCGCGGAGCTTGCTCATGGTCTCGCGCTCGATCTGCCGGACCCGCTCGCGGGACAGGCCGAACTGCTTGCCGATCTGCTCCAGGGTGCGCGGCTGGTGCCCGTCCAGGCCGAACCGGAGGACGACGACGTCGCGCTCGCGGTCCTCCAGCGTCGACAGGACGTTGCGGACGTCGCCCTTCATCATCTGGAAGGCGACCGCGTCCTCGGCGACCGCTGCGTCGGCGTCCTCGATGAAGTCCCCGAGCCGGGACTCCTCGTCGGCGCCCACGGTCTGGTCCAGGCTGACCAGGTCGCGGCTGTACTCGAGCAGTTCGGTGATCCGCGCCTCCGGGAGGTCGAGCTCGAGGCCCAGCTCCTCGGGGGTCGGCTCCCGCTCCAGCTCCTGGTGCATGCGCCGCCGCGTGCGGACCACCTTGTTCACCTGCTCGGCGAGGTGGACGGGCAGCCGGATGGTGCGGCCCGAGTCGGCCATGGCACGGGTGATGGCCTGCCGGATCCACCAGGTGGCGTAGGTGGAGAACTTGAAGCCCTTGGTGTAGTCGAACTTCTCCACCGCGCGGATGAGGCCGACGTTGCCCTCCTGGATGAGGTCCAGGAACGTCATGCCGTGGCCGGTGTACCGCTTGGCCACCGAGACGACCAGCCGGAGGTTCGCCTCTAGCAGGTGGGCCTTGGCCGCCCTGCCGTCGATGGCGAGCGCCTTGTAGTCGCGCCGGCGTGCGGGGGAGAGACCCTGCTTCTCGTTCAGCAGGCGGTCGGCGTAGAGACCGGCCTCGATCCGCTTGGCGAGCTCGACCTCCTGCTCGGCGGTGAGCAGCGCGGTCTTGCCGATGGTGTTCAGGTACACCCGGACGAGGTCGGTCGACACCAGGCCGGTGGCGTCGGGCTCACGTCGCGGGGAGCGCGTCTCTAGAGTGTCCGTGGGGGAAGACTGCAGCAGCGTCACGATGGGTCTTCGTCCTTGCCTTCGGTTCGGATGCATCGCGCCGCGTGTCGCAGTCGCGCATCCGGGGGTGGATGCCGGGGTGTCGGGCCCGGACCCTTCTGTCCGATGTGGTACGTGTTGCACAACGGTTCGGAGCGAAGGCGTGTTCCGCGGCTGCCGCGTTCACAGGCAATCCGCAGGAAGTGTGTTCGGTCACCTCGCGCCCGGGAGCTGCGGCGTCAGACCTCGAGCAGCAGCGTCATAGGCCCGTCGTTGACCGACGAGACCTGCATGCGGGCGCCGAACACGCCCGTCGAGACCGTGCAGCCGCGCCGTCGCAATTCGGCGACCAGCTCCTCGACCAACGGTTCCGCGACCCCCGCAGGAGCCGCCGGCTCCCACGAGGGACGCCGCCCCTTGCGTGTGTCCGCGTACAGGGTGAACTGGCTCACCACGAGCACGGGCAGCGCCAGGTCGGCCGCCGACTGGGCGCCGTCCTCGGTGGGGAAGATCCGCAGCTCGTGGATCCTCCGCGCGAGGGTGCGCGCGGAGGCGACGTGGTCGTCCCGCCCTACCCCGACCAGTGACAGCAAGCCCCGGCCGATCTGCCCGGCCACGGCTCCGTCCACCGTTACAGCTGCTGTATCGACCCTGCTCACGACCGCGCGCACCTGTGCATCCTCGCGGCTCGGGGGTCCGGCAGGATCGGACGGGTGCCGAACTTCGCCCTCGCCCAGGACGCGGCGGCCGACGAGCTGGGGCACGATCCTTGAACCGCCGCGGCCCGCCCCCGGAGCCGAGTACCGCCGGGTGCGACACCTCCCGCCCGGCGCGGACAGCGAGGAGACGGTCATGCGGGTGATGTCGAAGGCCGAGCGGTGGTTCTGCTAGAGCGCGTCGAGGGGCCGGCGGCGGCGGGGCGATGGTGGCGGAGATGCTCCGGCGCCATCCCGAGTGTGAGCTGACGATCACCGACGTCGATCCGGTGATGGTGGCCGCCGCGCAGCGGCGCTTCGCTGACGCGCCGGGGTCACCGTGCGCCCGGCCGATGCCACCAGCTGCCGTTCGCCGACGGATCGTTCGACATGGCGGTGACCTTCCTGATGCACACGTCGTCGAGTGGCGGCGGGCGCTCGGCGAGGTGAGCCGCGTGCTGCGGCCTGGTGGGTGCTTCGTCGGCTACGACCTGGTCGCCACGCCACTGACGAAGGGCGTGCTCGGGCAGACCGCTCACCGCACCAGCTGATCGGCCGACAGCGGGTGCTGTTCCCTCGCCGCCCGCTGGCTGCGGTGTCTGCCGGGCCGGGCACCATGTCTGCCGTGACCGCAGCCCCACACGCGGGCCTGCGCGCGCTGCTGCGCCGGCCTGCGTACCGGCGGCTGTGGCTGGCCCGCACGATCAGCCAGGTCGGGGACGTCGCGCAGTTCACGGCGCTGGCGCTGCTGCTGACCGCGCTGACCGGCTCGGGCCTGGGGGTGTCCGGGGCGGTACTGGCCGAGATCGCGCCGGTCCTGCTGCTGGCGCCGCTGGCCGGCAACCTCGTCGATCGGCTCCCGCGGGTGCGGGTCATGGTCGCCGCCGATCTGGTCCGCGTGGTGCTGGCCGGGTCGCTGGCGCTGTGGCACGACAGCGCCGCCATCGCCTACGCCGTCGCGTTCGGCCTGTCGGCCGGGCAAGTGTTCTTCTCCCCGGCCGCGCAGTCGCTCATGCCGACCGTCGCCGACGACGAGGAGCTGGTGGCGGCCAACAGCGGCATCTGGACCGCGGCGGTGGTCGCGCAGATCGCCGTCGCCCCGGTCGCCGCCCTGCTCGCCGTGCATGTCGGCTTCGGCGCGGCGTTCGCGGTCAACGCCGTCTCCTTCGCGCTGTCGGCGGCCGTGCTGCGCGGCCTGCGGGAGCCGGAGCGTCCCCGGTCGGTGTCGGTGGCCAGCACCTTCGCCCACGCCGGCGAGGCGCTCGCCGCCCTCGGGCGGATTCCGCTGCTCAAGGCACTGGCCGCCGGACAGTTTCTCGCCGCCCTGTCGGCCGGCGCGACAAGCGCGCTGCTGGTCGTCCTCGCGCAGGACCGCCTCGGCGGCGGCGAGGGCTACGGGGTGCTCATCGCCGGCATCGGCATCGGTGCGGCGCTCGGACCGCTGCTGCTCCTGCGCCGCATCCGGGATCCGCGCCGGCCGCTGCTCGTCTTCGGGCCCTACGCGGTGCGTGGTGTGGTCGACCTGGCATTGGCGGTGGTCACCGCGCTGCCGCTGGCCGCCGCGGCCCTGGTTGTCTACGGGCTGTCGACGTCGACCGGCGCCGTCACGTTCAGCAGCCTGGTGCAGTCGCGGGTGCCTGATGAGCTGCGCGGTCGCGCCTTCGCCGGCTTCGACGTGCTGTGGCAGACCGGGCGGCTGCTGAGCCTGCTCGGCGGCGGGCTGCTGGCCGACGCTGTGGGCATTCAGGCGGTGTATCTCCTCGGCGGACTGCTCCTGCTGGCTGCCGCGGTCGTCGGCGCGGTAGGAACACGG
>JALYMS010000048.1 GCA_030773535.1 Actinomycetota bacterium
AGCCTGCAGAACGTGATCATCGCCGTCGGGATCAGCGTCGTGCCGGTGATCATCCGGCTGGTGCGCTCCTCGGTGCTGAGCCTGCGGGAGGAGCCCTACGTCGAGGCGGCCCGGGCGCTGGGCGCCAGCAACCTGCGGATCATCACCCGGCACGTGTTCCGCAACTCGCTGACCCCGGTGCTGGTGCACGGCACCCTGAGCATCGGCGTGAGCATCCTGCTCGCCGCGGGCCTGGGCTTCCTCGGCCTCGGCGTCCAGTCACCGACCGCCGAATGGGGGACGATGCTGGGGGAGGGGCGGCAGTTCATCTTCAGCGCCCCGCACCTGACCACCTTCCCGGGGATCGCCATCTTCCTGGCCATCCTCGCCTTCAACCTGCTCGGCGACGGGCTGCGGGACGCCCTCGACCCCCGCATGCGCTCGATCGACCGGCCGGCCGGATGACGGGCGGCACCAGCACCACTGCGCGCGGACTGATCGGGCTGGACGACGTCCGAGCGGCCGCCGACCGGATCGCCGGCCGGGTGCACCGCACCCCGATGCTGCGGTCGACCAGCCTGGGCGAGCTGTGGGGCGTGCGGCTGGACCTCAAGGCCGAGGTCTTCCAGCGCACCGGCAGCTTCAAGGCCCGCGGGGCACTGAACAAGGTGCTGTCCCTGCCGGCCGAGCAGCGGGCCACCGGGGTGATCACCCTGTCGGCCGGCAACGCCGGCGCGGCCGTCGCCTACGCCGCGGCCAGCGTCGGCGTCCCGGGGACGGTGGTCATGCCGGCGACGGCGGTGCCCGCCAAGATCGCCGCCTGTCGGGCGTACGGCGCCGACGTCGTCCTCACCGACGGCGACCTGGTGGACACCTACCTGGCGACCGTGGCCGAGACCGGCCGCACCCCGGTGCACCCGTTCGACGACCCCGCGGTGGTGGCCGGCACCGGCACCGTCGGCCTGGAGATCGCCGAGGACGTGCCCGACGCCGAGGTGGTCCTCGTGCCGGTCGGCGGAGGCGGCCTCATCTCCGGCGTGGCGGCCGCGCTGGCCGCCCTGTCGCCGGGGACCCGGGTCATCGGGATCGAGCCGGAGACCGCCGACGTGGTGTCGCGCAGCCTGGCCGCCGGCGGGCCGGTGCGGATGCCGGGGGCGCGCAGCGTCGCCGACGGGCTGGCTGCGCCGATGAGCGGCCAGGTCACCGTCGACCACGTCCGGGAGTTCGTCGAGCGGGTGGTCCGGGTCAGCGACGAGGACATCCTCCGCGCCCTCCCGCTGGCCGTGACGCGCACCAAGCTGGTGCTCGAACCCTCTGCCGCCGCCCCGCTGGCCGCGCTGATGACCGGGGCGCTGGACCTGCCCCCGGGCACCCGCGTCGTGTCCGTCGCCAGCGGCGGAAACGTCGACCTCGCCCTCTTCGGGCGTCTGTGAGCACCGCCCTCTTCGGGCGTCTGTGAGCACCGCCCTGTTCGGGCGCCTGAGCACCCCGGGAGAGACCGCGTGACGACCACCAGCTTCCTGCTCCGCGACGTCACCGTCGTCGACGGCACCGGAGCGGCGCCGCTGCCGGGCCAGGCGGTGGTGGTCGAGGGTCGCCGCATCGCCTGGAGAGGGCCGGTCGACCAGGCGCCCGGAGCGTCCCGGGAGTCGGTGATCGACGGCGGCGGCCGCACGCTGCTGCCCGGTCTCATCAACTGCCACGTGCACCTGACCGCCGACGGGGCTCCCGACCTGTTCGCCCAGGTCATGGGCGACAGCATCCCGGTGGCCACCCTGCGCGCGGCCCGCAGCGCCTGGGTGACACTGCAATCCGGGGTGACGACGGTGCGCGACTGCGGCGCGGCCGACGACGTCGTGGTGGAGCTGGCCAAGGAGATCGACCGCGGCGCCGTCCCCGGCCCGCGGGTGCAGGCGGCGGGACGGGTCATCACGATGACCGGTGGGCACGGCCACTTCATCGGCCGCGAGGCCGACGGCCCGGACGAGGTGCGCAAGGCGACCCGGGCGGAGATCAAGTCGGGCGCGGCGGTGATCAAGGTGATGGCCACCGGCGGCGTCCTCACCCCCGGCGTCTCGCCGACCCAGACGGCGCTGCTCCCCGAAGAGCTCGCCGTCGTCGCACAGGAGGCGCACAACTCCGGCCGGCGGGTGACGACCCATGCCATCGGCCGGGCCGGCATCCACAACGCGCTGCTCGCCGGCATCGACTCGGTCGAGCACGGCTTCTACTTCGACGACGAGCTGCTGGACCTGGCGATCGCGCAGGGCACGTTCCTGGTCCCCACGATGCTCGCCGTCGACGGGATCATCCGCAACGGCTTGGCGGGGGGCATCCCCGACTGGGTCGTCGCCAAGGCCGAGCGGGAGGCCCAGAAGCAGCGGGAGAGCTTCGCCGCCGCGGTGTCCTCGGGCATGCGGATCGCCGCCGGAACCGACGCCGGGACGCCGTTCAACTCCCACGGGGACCTCGCGGCGGAGCTCGCGCTCATGGTGCAGCACGGCCTGTCGCCCATGCAGGCCCTCGTCGCCGCCACCTCCGGCGCCGCGGAGAACCTCGGCCTCTCCTCCGAGCTCGGCCGGATCGAGGTCGGCAAGCTGGCCGACCTCGTCCTCGTGGACGGCGACCCCGTGGCCGACATCGCGGCGACCGGCCGGGTGGTCCTCGTGGTCAAGGACGGCGTCGTCCACCGCGACGAGCTGGCCGGCACCGGAGCGGGCGTGCCGAAGGCCTGAGCGGGCGCCTGGTCGGCCCCCGCAGTCGGTCAGGGCGTCGGGTCGTACGCCAGCCGGTGCAGGGCGGTCGCGAGCACGGAGGCGCCGCGCGCGCAGTCCGCGAGCTCGGTGTACTCCGCAGGTGTGTGCGAGCGGCCTTCCACGCTCGGCACGAAGACCATTGCGGTGGGCAGCCGGGTCGCCATGAGCTGGCTGTCGTGCCCGGCTCCGCTGGGCATCCGTCGCCAGGTCACGCCGCAGCTCTCCGCGGCGCGGCGGCAGACCTCGATCAGCGACTCGTCCAGCGTCGCGGGCTTCTCGTCCTTGTCCCGCACGATGGTCACCTCGACCCCGCGCTGCGCGGCGACCGACGTGCAGATCTCGTGCACGTGTCCCAGGAGCCGGTCGCGGACGGACAGCTCCGGATGCCGCAGGTCGAGGGAGAACTCCGCCCGTCCGGGCACGACGCTGGGCTGGCCCGGCTCGACCGCCCAGCGACCGGTGGTGGCCACCGCCGGCCGGCCCTCCCGCTCCACCAGCGAGGTGATCTCGCCAGCCATCTGCGCGGCCGCTTGGAACGCGTCCTTGCGCAGGTCCATCGGGGTCGCGCCGGCATGGTCCTGCCGGCCGTGCACGGTGATCGTCTCCCACGCGATCGCCGGGATCACCTCGACCAGGCCGACGTCCACGCCCTCGTCGACGAGGACCCGGCCCTGCTCGATGTGCAGCTCGAGGAAACCTTCGAGGTCGGAGCGCGCGGCCGTCCCCACCGTCGCCGGGTCCAGCCCCACCCGGCGCATGGCGTCGGCCAGGGTTCCCCCGTTCCCGTCGACCAGCCGGTCGGGTTCCCCGGGGTCGATGAGCCCGAGCATGGCCCGGGTACCGAAGAAGTTGGCGGGGAACCGGCTGCTCTCCTCCTCGCACAGCGCGACGACCTCCAGCGTCTTCGTCGGTGTCCCTCTCTCCCGGAGTGCGGCGAGAGCGGCGAGTCCGCCGACGATTCCGAGCGCCCCGTCGTACCTGCCGCCCGACGGAACCGTGTCGACGTGCGAGCCGGTGAGGATCACCCCGTCCTCGAAACCCTGGAGACGGCCGAACACGTTGCCGACCGCGTCGACCCGGGTCTCCAGGCCCAGCGCACGCATCCACTCCTGGAGGGCGTCGCGTGCCTCGGCCCAGGCGTCGTCGTACTGGAACCGGAAGAGGCCGCGATCCGGGATCTCCCCGATGCGGCCCAGTTCCTCGATGTAGGTGCCGAGCCGTTCCTCGTCGACGACGACCGGACCGGCGCTGGTGCTGCTCATGGTGCTCCTCCGCTACGAGTGGGGATCTACACGCCCGTCTCGGGCAGCACCGACCACGAGGCCGGGTCGAGGTTCGCGCCGCAGACGACCACGCCGACCTGCTTCTCCGGCCCGGCGACGTGAGCGCCGGACAGCAGTGCCGCCAGAGCGGTGGCGCCGCCGGGTTCCGCGAGGATCCGCAGCTCCTCCCAGAGGACCCGCTGGGCCTCCCGGATGGCGCCGTCGCTGACCAGCACCGTGCTGTCCACGTAGCGGCCGGCCACCTCGTGGGCGATCTCGCCGATCCGCCGTGCGCCGAGGGCGTCCGCGGCGATGCCGCCGACCGCCACGTCGACCGGGGATCCGGCCAGCCGCGCCTGGTGCATCGTCGGCGCCCGCTCCGGCTCCACGGCGACCACGTGCAGGCTGTCGGTGTACCAGCTGGCGCACCCGGCGATGAGCCCCCCACCCCCGACCGCGATCAGGAGCACGTCAAGCCCAGGCTGCTGCCGGCCGAACTCGTAGGCGACCGTGCCCTGACCGACGACGACGTCGTGCTGGTCGTAGGCATGCACCCGGAGCGCGCCGGTCCGGCGCTGCCGTTCGACGCTCGCCTCATGGGCCTCGGCGTAGTTCTGCCCCACCGCCGTGACGTGGGCGCCGTATCGCCGGATGCGTTCCACCTTGGCCTCGGGCGCGGTGGCGGGCACGAAGATCTCCGCCGGATGCCCGAGCCGCTGGGCGGCGTAGGCCACGGCGGCGCCGTGGTTCCCGCCCGAGGCGGCGATCACCCCGGCGTCGGGGACCTGAGCGGACAGCAGGGTGTTGAACGCTCCCCGCACCTTGAAGGAGCCCGAGTGCTGCAGCCCCTCCAGCTTGAGGGCGACGTCGTGCGGAAGGCCCACGCGGCGCCCCTCCAGGACGACGACGGGAGTGCAGCGCACGAAGGGGAAGATCCGCGCAGCGGCCGCACGCACCTCGTGCCGGCCGATCGGCCCCGTCGCCATGAGCCCGACACTACGGCCGGCTCCCGGCGCGACGACGGCGGGCGCGGGGCATGCCGATGGCGCTCGCCGTCCCCGACGGGATGGAACGTGTGCACCTGCGCGGAGGATTGCTGATGCGAGCGTGCTGCTCGGCGCCTCGGGCACCGTCGCCGCCGTCCGTGCAGCCCGGGCGCCCTTGCAAGGCTGACCGGGCTCGTAATCGTTCCCAGGAGGCGGGGTTTCGTGCGACGATGCCGGCCGGCCGCGGCGCGGGACCGTGCCGGACGGAGGGCGGCATGACCGAGCAACGCCAAGTGCGGGTGTCGGATCGGGAGCGGCAGGCCGCCGCTGACCGGCTGCGGGCCGCCCACGACGAGGGCCGGCTGGGCTTCGCCGAGTACGACGACCGGCTGGCGCAGGCCTACGCCTCGGTGACCTACGCGGACCTGGACCGGCTGTTCGCCGACCTCCCGCCCCTTCCACGCATCCCCGATCCCCGCAGCGGCCAGGCTTTCGGCTACGGCCACGTCCCCGGCTACGTCCCCGGCTACGGCCAGCCGATCCCGGGCCCGCCGGCCTACCCCGGTCCCTCCCGGGGGCGCGGGCCCATCGGACAGGTGCGCAGCACCGGGGTCCAGATGCTGCTCTTCGTCGTCACCTTCGGACTCTGGTCGTTCGTGTACTTCTTCCAGACCCACGAGGAGCTGAGGCGTCACAGCGGCGAGGGTCTGGGCGGGGTGCTCGCCCTGCTCCTGTCCTTCTTCGTCGGGGCCGCGTCGCCGTTCCTCCTCAGCAGCGAGGTCGGCGCCCTCTACGAGCGGACCGGCCTCGTGAAGCCGGTCAGTGCCCTCACCGGTCTGTGGGTCGTCCCGGGCTTCGTGCTGCTCGTCGGGCCGATCATCTGGTTCGTGCAGACCAATGGTGCCCTCAACGCCTACTGGCGGAGCCTCGGCGCCCGCTGACCTGAGCCCTCGTCCGGTCGCCGGCCGTGTCGCCGGACACCGACGGCACGGCCGGGCGTGGCTGCGTCAGCCGGCGAGTTCGGCGACCGCCCCCGTGAGGACCGTGAGCGCCGGCTCGTACAGCTCGGGCGGTGTGTACTCGTCCGGGGCGTGACTGACGCCGCCCCGACTCGGAACGAAGAGCATGGCCGACGGCACGTGGGCGGCCAGGACCATCGCGTCGTGGCCCGCGCCGCTGGGCATCTCCACTGCCTCCGCGCCGGCGGCCGTCACGTGCCGGGCGAGGAGGGCCCGCAGTTCCGGATCCATCGACGCCGGGGGGTGGGTGAAGCTGTCGACGACCTCGGCGTCGAGGGACTCCGACGCGGCGACCTCCGCGACCACCCGGCGGACGAGCTCGTCGGTCCGGGACAGGGCGTCGGGCCGTGGCGAGCGGATGTCCACGGTGAACCGGGCCAGGCCGGGGATCACATTGGCTCCGCCGGGCTCGACGTCCAGACGTCCCACGTTCACCGTCATCCCGTCCTCGGCCCGGGCGGCGTCGCGCAGCGCCAGCAGGATGCGCGCCGCGCCGGCCAGCGCGTCCTGGCGCACATCCATCGGCGTCGTCCCGGCGTGGTTCGCCCTGCCGCGCAGGGTCACGACATGACCGCGCATGCCCACGATCTCCGAGACGACCGCGACTGTTCGACCCGCGCGCTCCAGGCGCGGCCCCTGCTCGATGTGCAACTCGAGGTAGTGCCCGATCCGGTCCGCACACGAGGCGCTCGGCAGGGCCGCCGGATCGCTCCCGGCCGCGCGCATGGCGTCGCTCAGGCGGACTCCCTGTGCATCGATGCGGTCAAGGAAGCCCGTGACGTCGTCGCCGACGAAGGCGTGGCTGCCGAACATCGAGGCGTCGAAACGCGTGCCCTCCTCGTCGTTGAAGGCGACCAGCCAGACGGGCCGGCGCGGTCGAAAGCCTCCTTCGCGCAGGCGATGCAGCACCTCGAGCCCGGCCAGGACACCGAAGGCCCCGTCGTACCGCCCGCCGTCCGGGACGGTGTCCAGGTGGGAGCCCAGCACCACTGCGGTCTCGTCGGCGGCGGTGCCGGTCCACCGGCAGACGACGTTGCCCGCGGCATCGACGTCGGCCGCGAGTCCGAGCTCCGTGGCCCGCTCGACCAGCCAGGCGTTCGCCGCCGCCGACTCGGCCGACCACGCGACTCGGGTGACGCCGCCGGAGGGCCGACCGCCGATCATCCCGAGCTCGTCGACCCACGCTGCCAGCCTGCTCATCGCCGGACTCCCCCGCTCAGCAGTCGGGCGCGCGGGGAGAGCGTGGGTCCGGCATCGATCGTCGTGCCGGCCACCGCAAGCGCAATCTCCTCCGGTACGGAGTTCGATCGGGACATCGCAGCACCTCGTAACTTGAATTGGGGCGCGGGTGGTCAGAGGGAGAAGAGACGGGCCGCCGTCCCGCCGAGCATCGCCGCCCGACCGGCCTCGTCCACGTCGGCCAGCCGGAGCCGGAGGACCTCGTAGGAGGGGTCGAACTGCGGAGCG
>JALYMS010000049.1 GCA_030773535.1 Actinomycetota bacterium
CCCACGGCCATCCCCGGCCTCGCTCCCCAGGTCGCCCACCAGCTCGGCCTGCCGCGGCCGGGGGCGTTCGACATCAACGCCGGGTGCGCTGGGTGGTGCTACGCGCTCGGCTCCGCCGCGGATTCCATCCGCAGCGGCTCGGCGCGCAACGTCCTGGTCATCGGCGGGGAGCGGCTGACCGACTACGTCAACATGACCGACCGGGGAACCGCGGTCATCTTCGCCGACGGTGCCGGGGCGGCGGTCGTCGGCCCTTCCGACGAGCCCCGCATCGGCCCGGTCGTCTGGGGCAGCGACGGCGACCTGTGGGATGCGATCGCCGTCCCGCTGGGCGAGAAGGGCATGAGCATGGCCGGCCAGGCGGTCTACCGCTGGGCCACCACGAAGCTGACCGCCACCCTCGAGGAGGCGATGCGCCGGGCCGGCGTCGGCCCCGACGACATCGACGTGTTCGCGCCGCACCAGGCCAACCTGCGCATCATCGAGCTCATGGCGAAGCGGCTCAAGCTGCCCGAGCGCACCGTCATCGCCCGCGACATCGTCCGCTCCGGCAACACCTCAGCCGCCTCGGTGCCCCTCGCCCTGTCCGCGCTGCAGGAGAGCGGCGAGGCCAAGTCCGGCGACCTCGCACTGCTGCTCGGCTACGGCGCCGGCCTCACCTTCGCCGGCCAGGTCGTCGTCCTGCCATGAGCCAGTCGCTCCCCCACGAGCCCCGGGACCTACGGTTCCGGACATCGGCGGAACCGCCGCCGTGTCCCATCGCCCCACCCGAGAGAGAGGACCCCGCGTGAGCCGCGAGGACATCCAGACAGGCCTGGCCGAGATCCTGGAAGAGGTCGCAGGCGTCACGCCCGCCGACGCCACTCCTGAGAAGTCGTTCACCGACGACCTCGACGTCGACTCCCTGTCCATGGTGGAGATCGCCACCGCCGTGGAGGACAAGTTCGGGGTCGCGATCCCGGACGACGAGCTCGGCAACATCAAGACCGTCGGCGACGCCATCAGCTTCATCGAGAGCAACCAGGGCTAAGTCCCGCCGGGCCCGGGTGCGGCGAGCGCCCCGGACCCGACCGCTGCACGGCCATCCGGCCGCCTGTTCAGGAGGAGAACCCATGAGCACGTCCGCCAGCGACGTCGTCGTCACCGGCCTCGGTGCCACCACGCCTCTCGGGAACGACGTCGCCAGCACCTGGGAAGCCCTGCTGGCCGGGCGGTCGGGGGTCAGCCGGATCACCGACGACTGGATCAAGGAGTTCCCGGCCCAGCTCGTCGCCCGGCTGAAGACCGACCCCGTGGAGCAGATCGACCGGGTCCGAGCCCGCCGGCTGGATCGCAGCCAGCAGGTCGCCGTCATCGCCGCCGAGGAGGCGTGGCGGGACTCCGGCGCCGGAGATGCCGGCGTCGACCCGCTGCGCATCGCCGTGGTGTTCGGCACCGGCATCGGCGGCGCGCTCACCCTGCTGGGCCAGGACGACGTCCTGGAGGAGAAGGGGCCCAAGCGCGTTTCCCCGTTCACCATCCCCATGCTCATGCCCAACGGGCCGGCGGCCGCGGTCGGCCTGGCCGTGGGCGCCAAGGGTGGGGTGCACGCACCCGTCAGCGCGTGCGCCTCCGGCGCAGAGGCGATCCGCTGGGGGCTCGACCTCATCCGCTTCGACCGTGCCGACGTGGTTCTGGTCGGCGGGACCGAGGCCTGCGTGCACCCGCTTCCGATGGCCGGCTTCGCCGCGATGCGGGCGATGTCGACCCGCAACGACGAGCCCGAGCGCGCGTCCCGCCCGTTCGACAAGGGGCGCGACGGCTTCGTCCTCGGCGAGGGAGCGGCTGCGCTGGTGCTGGAGCGGGCGGACGCTGCCCGGGCACGCGGCGCCCGGGTGCACGCCCGGCTGGCCGGGGCCGGCGGCACCGCCGACGGCTACGACCTGGTCGCCCCGCACCCCGAGGGCGAGGGTGCCGCGCGGGCGATCGGAGCGGCGCTGCGGGACGCCGGCCTGAGTCCGGCCGACATCGGTCACGTCAACGCGCACGCCACCTCGACCCCCGTCGGGGACACCGCGGAGGCCGCGGCGATCCGGTCGTCGCTGGGCGAGCACGTCCTGGTCTCCGCCACGAAGAGCCAGACCGGGCACCTGCTCGGCGCAGCCGGCGCCCTGGAATCGGTCTTCACCGTCCTCGCGCTGCGCGAGCAGGTCGTCCCGGCGACGGCCAACCTCGAGGACCCCGACGACGATGCCGCCGTCCAGGCGCTCGACATCGTGCGGAACGAGCCGCGGCGGACGCAGCTCAACGCCGCCGTTAACGATTCCTTCGGCTTCGGCGGTCACAACATGGCGCTGGTGTTCACGACCGCGTGAGGCCGTCGCCCGGGTGCTCCGGGACGGGGCTGCCGACGGAAGTGCCGTGCTGCAGCGCGGCACCGGCTGCCGCAGGGCGGCTGCGGCGATCGAGCGGACCTGAGAAGAGGTCGTCCGGACGCCGCTTCCCCGACGGCGCCCGGACGACCGGCCTCAGATTACGACGCTCCCCGGCCGGCTCGGGAAGCGTCGTGCCCGGATCGTGATCTCTCGCCGACCGCCTCAGACGACGACCTGAGTCTGCTCCGCGCCCCGGTCCGCTCCTCGCTGCGATGCTCCCGGGGCTGTCGTCAGACGACCTGGTGGAGCCAGGTGACCGGGCTGCCGTCCCCGGCATGGCGGTAGATCTCGAGGTCGGCGTCCCAGGCCGCGCCCAGGAGCTCGTCCATCCCGTGACGGAACGACTCGATGGAGGTGGCGGTGGCGGCGAGGTGGCGCAGCTGCTGCTCTGACACCACGAGGTCGCCGTTGGCGCTGGTGGGCGCACGGAAGACGCCATGACCCGGCACGTAGGACATGCGCTCGCCGTCGTTGCCATGACTGGCTTCCTCGGTCACCTCGAACCGCAGCATGGGCCACGCCTTGAGGGCAGCCACCAGCTTGGCACCGGTACCGGGCGAGCCGGTCCAGGCCACTTCGGCACGGTAGGAACCGTGCGCCGCAGGCTGGTCAGCCCACGACAGGGACACCGGCGCGCCGACGACGCGCTCGAGCGCCCACTCGACATGCTGGCAGAGCGCCTTCGGGCACGCGTGCACGAAGACGACACCCTGGGTAGACCGTCGCTGCACGGGGCACCTCCATCGACTCGATCAGTCTCGTCTTCCCCAACGGACTCATCGATTCGGTGACGCGCTGTATTCGGCAGTGGCGGAGCAGGAGTGCCTCATCAGTGTGCACGATGGCGACCCGATCGCGCCAGCCCGGTTGGGACGGAAGCGCCGAATGTGACGGATGCTGCCTGGTGGGACCTTTTCTGCTGGTCAACGGCCATACCATGGCGCACGGCGCGCCGTCCACCGGGTCTGCCCCGTCTCCGGTGAAGCAACTCCCAGGCAGTCACCCCTGTGTCAGGGCTCGAGGACACCCGCGTGAGCAAGCCCGAAGCGCTGGTTACGCAGCGTCATAAGCACATGGGCCGTGGCCTGACCCGCGAGGTCGGGAGCGGGATAGGTCATCCCCCGACCGTCGCCTGCAGGTCGTCCCTCGGCACCACCCGGAGCGCACGGAACGGGAACCCAGCCTCTCCCGGCTCGGCCCAGTCCAGCTCGACGACCTGGCCGGCACGCAGCGCACCGCCGCCGGCGGTGCCGTGCACCACCACGGAGCCGTCCGCCCAGCAGCCACCGGGAATCTCCGGGCTTCGATCACCGCTCCCCCGCGGCCGTCGTCCCACCGCACCACGGTGCCCAGAGCCGTGCCGTTCCCCGCCATGCCGACCAGGCTGCCGGGCCCGCCGGTTGCCTTCAAGCGGACAGGGCGCGAGTCAGGACACGAGCGCGGTGACGCGGTCGCCGCCGGCGACCTTCGACCGGTACATGGCGGCATCCGCACGGTGCAGCAGGTCCTGTACGTCGTCGCCCGGCTGGACCTCGGCGACGCCGACGCTGGCGGTCACGCCGGTGGCTCCGCCCACGCCGGCAACGGCCATCCGCAGCCGCTCGGCCAGCATCTCGCCGGAGAAGGCGATGGACACATCGGCCAGGACGGCGAACTCGTCACCGCCCAGACGGGCCACGGTGTCGGTCTCCCGGACCGCGCCACCGAGGGCGGTCGCCACCGCCTGGAGCACAGCATCGCCGGCCGCATGACCCCCGGCGTCGTTGACCGACTTGAATCCGTCGAGGTCGACCAGGCAGACCACGGTGGGGTGTCCCCACGCCGCGTCGCTCACCGCGGCGGAGACCCGGTCGAGGAAGACCCGCCGGTTGGGGATGCCGGTCAGGGAGTCGGTGGCGGCGAGCGCCTCCTGCTGCCGGATCAGCGCGACCTGCCGGTCATAGGTGGCCCAGGTGTTGGCCGAAGCCATCGCGCAGATCAGGGTGAAGGAGCCCATGATCACGATGAAGAAGAGGCCGGACGTGGTGATCACTGGCAGCTCGACGACGAACAGGTAGCTGAGTGTCATCACACCGCCCATGGCGACCACCCCGTACGGCGAGTAAGCCACCGCGGCATAGGTGAGCGCGAGGAACAGCAGCGCGTCCAGCGGACTCGACGAGCCACCGTCCAGCCGCGTCACCACGACGACGACGGCGGTCTCGGCGAGGCTCCAGACATAGAACAGTGTCGGACCGCGGGAGTCGCGCATCATCGCGCCCAGCGGCAGCAGGAACACACAGGGACAGGCGACGATGACCAGCGCCAGGGCGATCAGGATGGCGAGGGAGTGCCGTCCGGGGCTGTCGCTCATCAGCACGTAGCCGACCACGGACCACGAGGCCACCTCGCTGACCAGCACGCCGATGCGTACGTAGCGCAGCCAGTAGGCGACGCGGTCGTCGTCCCCGGCCAGCGGCCGGTACAGCCCGGCGCGCAGCGCGGAGATCAGCCGGCGGGCAGCGCCCGGCGGCGGGATCTCGCGCAGCGGGGCTGCAAGGCGGTCGTTCCCCGCTCGTTTCTTCACCCTGCTGCGATCGGCGCCGCGACAGGGGTGCTTGACGCGCAGCTCACCCCTGAGGGTGAGTTCGCTTGCGGGCGGCCGGGATGGGTGCGCGGGACCTCACGCCTGGTCGCCCCCGGCCGGGTAGCACCAACGCGTGGGACGACATCAGGGCATGGCCGACGCAGGGCGCGACGAGGTCGCCGGCATGGTGCTCGGGGCCTGGGACGCCTTCCTGGGCCAGGTGGCCACGGTGGATCTCGCCGCGTCCTCCCGGTTGCCCGGCTGGCGGGCGCACGAGATCGCCGTGCACATCGGCTGCTGGGACGACCACACGGCGCTCGCCGACTTGATCGCCTCTGCCCGGTCCGGAGGCCGGGGCGCCGTCCCGGACGTCGACGCCGTCAACGCCCGGGTGACCGCGGCGCACCGCGAGGCGACCAGGGACGAGGTGGTCGCGGCACTGCTCCGCAACCGGGACGCCACCGCCCGCTACCTGCAGGAGGAGCCGCGCGAGCTCGACACGGCGCCGACGGTCTCGGTGGTCGGGCGTCTGCCCATGCTCAGCGTGGTCCTCGGTCAAGCCTACGAACTGGCCGTGCACGGACTGGACCTGGTCTCCTGCGGCGCCGCGCCCCCGCCTCCCGCGGTCCTGCAGTCGGGACTGGCCGCCCTGGTCGACGTCACCGGAGCGCTCGCGGCGTCCTGCGACCTGACCGGCAGGGTCACCCTGGCCACCCCCGAGAGCGGCTGGGGGTTCGCGGCGGACGGCGAGGGCTGGACCGTGCGCCGGCTACCCCCGGGCGAGTTCTCGGGCCCCGCCGTCGAGGCATCGGCGACCCTGTTGCTCGAGGGCGCCTCCAGCCGGGTGAACCCGGTACCGGCAGCCGCCGCCCGAAGACTGCGGCTGCACGAGGTGACCGGGCTGCTCTCCCTCGCGCCCATCGTGCAGAAGGTCCCGGGCATCCCCGGAGGACCGATCCTCCAGCTCGCCGCCCGGACCATGGGCGGGGCTGGAGGCGTGCTCGGCCGCCTCCTCGGGCGGAGCTAGCCGATCCGGCGCGCGACCGCCCGCTGCCGGCGACGCCACGCGCCGCCGGCGAGAACGACGACGACGACGGCCGCGACCGACAGCGGCAGCAGGCTCAACGGCGTGGCGTTGGAGGCCACAGCGCCGGCGGAGGCGCCGATTCCGACCTGCACCACGGTGCTCGGCACGAGGCCCAGGGCGGTAGCGGCGACGTAGGGCCCCCACCGGATCGCGGTCAGCCCGGCGGCATAGCTGAGCACGACGAAGGGCACGACCGGCAGCAGCCTGCCGGTGAGAACGGCGGCGAAGCCGCGGCGGGCGAGGAGTTCGTCGATCCGGCCGAGCCGCGCACCGGCCAGCCGGGTCGCCGCCGAGCGACCGAGGGTGCGGCTCAGGCCGAACGCGGCCAGGGCTGCCAGCAGCGCCCCGGCCAGGGCCACGGCCAGTCCCGGCCCGAAGCCGGCCACCAGACCGACGAGGATCGAGAGCGCGGTGCGCGGAACGGGGGCGAGGAGCACGAGCGCCAGCGCGACGACCATCGCCGCCCACCGTGCTCTTCCGGCGCCGTCGACCCAGGCGCGGACCTCCTCCACGTCGGGCAGGTCGAGAATGGCGGCGAGCACTGCGCCGACCACCAGGAGGACGCCGAGCACCGCGGCCCGCAGCCACGTGCTGTCCCGCTTCCCCCGCACCGCCCCATGGTGCCCGACCGCGACGCGGATCAGCAGCCGCCCAGCGATATGCCGCGGGCGTCGAGCCACGGCGTCGGGTTCACCCGGCTGGCGTAGAGGCCACCGTCGTGCACCTCGAAGTGCAGGTGCGGGCCGGTGGACTGGCCCCGGTTGCCCACCTCGGCGATCTGCTGCCCCGCCTCGACCACCTGACCCGGGGTGACGAAGAACTGGTTGATGTGGCCGTAGAGGGTGACCGTCCCGTCGCCGTGCTGCACGTACACGGCCAGACCGAACCCGCTCGCCGGGCCGGCGTCGAGGACCACGCCGGACTCCGGTGAGAACACCGGGGTACCGATGGGTGCGGCGATGTCCACCCCGGCGTGCAGCGTTCCCCAGCGGGACCCGTAGCAGGAGGTGACCCGGCCCTTGGTCGGGGCGACGGCCCCGCCGGCGGCGGTGAGCAGATTCGCCGACTCCTCGGCCGCCTGCAGTCCCGCCCAGGTGCCGACGGCGTCGGGGGCACCCTGGATCTCGAGCAGACGGATCTCCGCCTCGCGCAGCTGCGCATCGAGCGCCGCCTTCTCCGCGGCGAGGGCGTCGTAGGTGCCCTGCGCGGCCGAGAGCTGCGCCTCGGCGGCGGACGCGGCCTCCTCCGCCTCCCGGGCGGCACGGTCCTGCTCGGCCACCGCAGCCCGCGCCTCACGGTCGATCCGGGCCTCCTGCGCCTCGACGACCTCGAGTTCCTCCAGCTGCTCGCTGCGCTGCTCCCCCAGGACTTCCAGGGTGGCGGCCTGCTGCAGCACCTCGGTCGGGCTGTCCGCGTCGAGGAGCAGTGCGACGTCGCCGAAGGATTCGTCGCTGCCCATGTAGGCCTCCCGGCCCAGATCGGCGACGTCCTCCTGGGTCCGGTCCACCGCGCCGCGGGCGGCGGACAACTCGGCGGCGGTGGCCATCGCCTGGACGTGGGCGCTGGTCAGCGCAGCCTGCGCGGCGAGGGCGGCGCCGCTGGCGGCCTCCGCCTCGATGGTCATGCGCTGCAAGGTCTGCTCGGCCTCGGTGACCCGAGCCTGGACGGCAGCAACCTCAGCGGCAGCCGCCTCGTGTGCGGACCGGGCGTCGCCCGCCCGGTCGCCCGGGGCTGCAATGGCCGACGGCGTTCCGTGCAGTCCGGCGGCCAGGAGGCCGACAGCGAGGAGGCCGGCGGCGAGCACAGGGCGGGTGCAGTGTCGAGAGCGGGGCGGGTGGGCGGTGTGCGGATGCTGGTGGTGCGAGGTCGCCAAGGCGACGGGTCTCCGTTCCTTTCGACCGCCTACCGAGTTAGCTGACGGGTTCGGGCCGGAAGGTGCCCTACCTGTCTGCGCCCCCGCGCGCAGACACGATTCACCCCAGGGGATCGATGGGTCCCCGGTCCGCGTCGTCATCGGGCGGCGCGGTTCGGCGGGGTCCAGCCGATGCCCCGGGTTCGGGGGCGGGAACTCGTCCGGACCGCGCTTGACCGTACAAGCGGATCCTGGGTATGTCACAGCGTGGTGAGGACGGGCAGGTGGGGACGCCCCCCGTGGGTCGCCGGCACCGTCCCCGGCGTCCCGCGGATCCGGCCATGGGCGGACGTCTGGCAGGCTGTCCGTGTCGGGGCGGTAGCTCAGCCGGTCAGAGCATGGGACTCATAATCCCTGGGTCGTGGGTTCGAGCCCCACCCGCCCCACCATCAGGCAAAACGCGGGTACTGAGTCCCGCACAGCGTTCCTACAGCCGGGGACTATGCCCTAGGCTGTGGGCATGACGCAAGCCGAGGTCCGGCGTGGCATGGGCGCTTCTGCATCACCTGCCGTCGATGACCTGTCCGTACTGCTGCCCGATTGGCGCACGCACCTGCGTGCCCGCAATGTCGCCCCGAGCACGATCGTCAGTTACCTCAAGGTCGGCGACAACCTGTTCACCTGGCTCCGCGAGGCCGGAATGCCCACAACGGCGGCCGGGATCGCCCGCGAGCATCTGGAGGCGTTCCTCGCCGCCCTCTCCGACCGGGTCTCCCCCGCCACCGTCGCCAAGCACTACCGATCACTGCAGCAGCTCTTCCGGTGGCTGGTGGAGGACGGCGAGATCCCACGGTCGCCGATGGAGCGGATGCGCCCGCCGGCCGTGCCCGAGCAGCCGGTTGACATCCTCACCGACGACGAGTTGCGCGCCCTGCTGGACGCCGCCCGCGGCAACACCTTCGAGAACCGCCGGGACACCGCGCTGCTGCGGATGTTGATCGACACCGGGATGCGCGCCGGGGAGCTGGCCGGGCTGACGGTCACCGACCTCGACAGCGAGCAGTCGGTGGCGTTCGTCATGGGCAAGGGCCGGCGGGGTCGGGCGGTCCCCTACGGCGCCAAGACCGCCGACGCCCTGCGCCGGTACCTCCGGGCCCGTGCACAGCACCCTCAGGCCGCCCTCGATGCGCTGTGGCTGGGCAAGAAGGGCCGGGTGACCGACAGTGGCGTCCGGCAGATCCTCGAGCGCCGTGCGGCCGAGGCGGGCGTCGAGAACGTCCACCCGCACCGGTTCCGGCACACCTTCGCGCACTCGTGGCTGGCGGGGGGCAATCAGGAACAAGACCTCATGCGGCTGGCCGGGTGGCGCTCGCGGGAGATGGTCGGCCGGTACGCGGCGTCCGCGGCCGACGAGCGGGCCCGCGCTGCGTTCCAGCGCGCTGCGCTGGGAGATCGGCTGTGACGAACCCGGACGAGATCCCGACGATGGCAGAAGTCCGCCGAAGCATGGCGAGAGTAAGTGCCGATTTCACCCGCGCCGGTGCAGCAGTTCAGTCGTTGCAGCGCCTTGGCGTCACCCGGCGAGAGTTGCGGAAACGCGCCAGCCTGGCGATTCGCTGCGATGACTGCGAGGGCCTCGTGATTGCCCACGTGACCTACGTGCAAGACCGTCCGCTCATGTGGGCCCGCGAAGATCGGGGGGGCAAGATCGACGGCTACCTCTGGCTCGATGGCGAATTCTGGGGCACCTACGGATGGTGCCGGGTACGAGAATGGGTCCTTGAAAGCAGTTATCTCCGCAGCGAGATCCCCCCGCGAGGGTCTCCACAGTTGACTGCCCGCGTGTCCCACAACGGCCATGTCGGCGCTGTGCGATAATCTCAGTCGAGGCCCGTGGACTCTGTCCCGTAATTCGGGTGGCATCCGAGAGTTGACCAGGCAGGTCCTCTCATGCCATCACCCAACCCAAATCATCGCGCCCTCGCGGCGAGCATCGCCGCTCACAGCAAGTGGGCCGCAACCGCTGACCCGTCGGCCGCAACCGCTCCCGCCCGCAGGGCGTTCCTCGGCCAGTTCGAGCGCCAGGCCGACCCCGACGGAACCCTGACGCCGGCCGAACGCGCCCGCCGAGCCGAGCACCTGCGCAAGGCCCACTTCAAGCGGATGGCGCTCGCCAGCGCCAAGGCCCGCGCTCGATCCGGGGCTGGCGCCGCATGAGCCCCCCGACAAGCGAACGGCGCCCCGGTTACCAGCCGGAACGCCGCCCCGAGTCTGCCCCCACCAAGAAGCGCACTCAGGCTCAGGATAGCGCGTCCGCACCCCCGTTTCCGATGGCATTGCCGTGGGCGCGTGCGCTCATTGAGCGCGCCCACGGCCCACTGCCTACCTACGGTTCCCCGGAGTGGGACGCGCTGGAGGACGGGCCGGAGAAGGTGGCAGCGACCGTCGTCGCCGCTGAGGCGTGGCGGACGTACTGGGATCCCGCGGAACGCGGGCTGCGCCTGCGGATCGAGCTGGACGCCGCCCGCGCCTACGAGGACGAGGCGCGCTGGACACCCGAGGTCGTCGCCACGGTCCACCGCACCGCCCGGCAGCCGAGCTTCATGGAGCTGTGCGAACGCCGCGGGGAGCCTGAGGCGAAAGCGCGTGCGGTTCGCCAGCGCCGCCGGCTGGGACTGCCCGTCGCTGACCGCGACGACGACCACGCGCCCACTCACCACGTCGATGGCCGTCCGGTACGGTACCGCGCCCCTCTGCGGGTGGTGACGGATGGCTAGCTACGCCCTGCCGCTGATCCCAGGTGTCCCATATGGGACACCTCCCCGGACGAGGCGCCGCAGCGCATCCCGAACGGTTCAGATCGAGGTCGGGGCACGCTCCGCCTGGTTCTACGGGACCGGCGTCGCTTCCGTCATGGACGAACTACAAGTCCCACGGATGCGCGACTGGCACCCCGGCCGCAAGGGCGTCCTCATGTGCCCGGTGGACCGCGTCGATGACGTCCTCGCCCTGCTCGAGCACCGGGACGGACGGGTCATCGAGCTCGCGGCGGTGGACAGGTGAGCCGGCGGACCATCCGGGATGCATGGCTCGACGAGGTCATGTTCTCGAGGCTGATCAAGTCGGATTCCTGTCGCCGGCTACTGCTGTGCATCGGCCTCGCGGAGGACAACCGGGGCCCCTGGATGAACGAGCGCGGCCGAGCGCGCCCCATCAAGCATCAGGTGGTTGGGGACGTCCTCGGAATCTCTCCCAAGACGGTCGCCAACCTCATCTTGCAGGCCACTTCCATGGGCTTCCTGACCAAGGACCCGACCACCGGCTATCGGGGGCGAGCAGCGGCCTACCAGGCCACCATTCCCACCCGCGAACGGGTGCCGGCCGAGCAGCCCGTCAGTCTCCGGGCGCTTCTCAACGGGGTCCTAAAGGTTCCCGGATACGAGGAACCTGCTTCTCCCGAGATCCGGGAACCTTTCGACCCACCGGACGACGGAAAGGTTCCCGGAATCCGGGAAGCACAACGCGTGCGCGGGCGCGTGCGCGCTACTAAGAACAACCGCGAACAAGTACCCGCACCGGACGGCAGCCGCGTGGAACGCGAGCACGTCGGCACTTCACCTGCAGGCACTTACAGGGATTGGCAGCCCACTCCTTCTAAGCGCCCGTCCTCACCGAGCACAACGGACGGTGAGGCCGCGTGACTCACTGCCCAACCTGCTACGAGCCCGTCGCCGTCAAGGTAAGCGCCCGCGAGGGTCGGCACACCTGGTGTCGGCCGGAGTCACGACGGCGGCACTCCCAACCAAAGCGGCGCGGACCCATCGACCCGGTCGAGCACCGTCTCGCCGGCATCCACTACACCCAGTGACCCGAGGAGACACCACATGACCGAACCCACGAAGGACGCCCTTCGCGCCGAGCGGATCGCCGACGCCTGGCAGCCGTCCGACGAGTACGAGCACCTGGGGAAGCTCGCTGCCGCCGGGCAGCAGCTCGCCCCCTCCCAGCTCATCGCCCTCGGCCTGTACCGCGAGCAGCAGGCCACCGCCCGCACGCACGGAAGGACCGACGCCTGATGTCCACGAAGACCCTCACCGCCCTCGAGGCCGAGGCGCGGGAAGCCGCCGAGCGGTTCCAGGCCGCTCAGGATGCAGCCGAGCAGGCCCGCGAAGCCGAGCGCCAGCGGCAGGCCGAACGCGCCCGCCACCTCGACGAGCAGATCGTCGCCGACTACGACGAGCAGCGGCACTTCCGCGCCGCACGCGAAGCGCGGCAGGAGTTCGACCGCGCCGTCGCGGCGTCCGACCTCGGCAAGGCGTGGATCAACCTCAAGGTGGCCCAGGCCCGGCACACGCACGCCGCCGAGGAACGCAACAGCGCAGCCGCCCGCCTCGGCCGACACGACGACCGGGTGCAGATGGTGGTGGCCACCAACGCCGCGTTCGAGGAGATCGGCAAGGCCGTCGACCGCAACGTCGCCAACGTCATCGCCGACGAGATCGACGCCCGCGACGCGGCCCGCGAAGCAGCCGTCACCGGGCGATGAAGACCAGCCGTGCGCGGGCGTCAAGCGCACCGGGCGGACCGTCTGTAAGGCGCGGTCCGTGCACGCCGGACGTATGGGCGAGATGCGAGTCCACTTCCTCTCGCTGTGACCGACCCAGCGCCCGCCACGGCATCCCCACCACCCAAATGAGCCAAGGAGAAACCGTGACCACTGACCGCGCACGTATCCAGGCCCTGACCACCTTGGTGCAGAGCGCCACGACCGGCGCCTACACGCTGCCCGCCGACGTCGTCGAGGCGCACCAGGTGTGGCAGCGGCTCCGGCAGATCGAGATCCCTCCGCCGCAGCAGTTCAGCATCGAGGACGCCGCGGACCGCATCGTCGCTGCCGCGACGGTCGGCGAGCCGTTCGATCCGGTGGAGCTGGTCCGGGGCTACAGCAAGTCCGAGGACGACCGGCGTCTGCACGGCGAGGCGCAGAAGGTGATGCGCGAGGCCCTCGACCAGGTCGCCAGCATCGCCGTGCTCACGGCCGGCGACGCGACCGAGCGGATCATCACTGAGCACCTTCGCCCCGCCCATGACGAACTGATGGAGAAGGCGCGGGAGTCCGCCGTGCTGCTCCGGCCCTACATGGACGCGGAGTACCGACTTGACCTGCAGGGGATCGTGGCCGCCACGTCGGCCAAGGTTCGCGCCGCGTACCTAGGGCTGACCGAGCTTGTCGACCGGCGCCGGCTGATCGTGCAGGCGCGCACCAAGGCGAACGTCATCGGGGGGCGGCGGGCCGAGCACGACCAGGCCGACCTGTTCGCCACGTTCGAGCGGCCGATGGTCTTCTTCCCCACCTGGAAGCCCCCGCAGCGGGTGCCACAGCTGCCGTTCCCGGAGGAGGAGACCGCCCGCCTGCTGTGGCTCACCAGCGAGCAGGCGACCGCCGCCCGGCCCTGGCTGCCCACCATCGCCGAGCAGGACCGGGCGTGGTGGGCGCAGTTCGGGGAGCAGGTCATGCAGGCCCGGGCGAACCAACACAACGCCCGGGCCATGGCCGCGCAGGCGGTCGGCATCGAGTCCCGCGATGGCACCGCGACACCGATCCCCGCCCCGCCCACGCCGACGGAGCGACGCGCTGCGTTCGCCGGCCGCATGTTCGGCACGACCGCAGGCGTGCCCGTCAACGGCGGGCCGGTGGAGAAGGAATGAGCGCCCGGCGCTACTACCGCTGGCGCGGACCTCAGCCGACACCGGGTGAGGAGCAGGTCGCCAACGCCAAGCCTGAGTTCCCCAACCTGGCGCCGGTCAGTGAGGCGCCGGCCGAGGCGACCCGCGCCAAGTGGGATGCGCTGCTGCCTGACAAGGCCGTGCCGCTGATCTGGGAGCGCGACTGATGGCGGCCGGGACCGGGACGGACGGGCGTGACGTCGGCTCCGCCCGTCCGCCCCGTACCACCCAGGGGGGCCATCCCGAGGTCCCGATGAGCCCGCGACCGTTCGGGAGCACGCTCGCTGTCCAGACCCCTGGGAAGTTCCCCGCACGCGCGCGTGCGCGCGCACGCGAGGGCGGCGTCCTCGCCGTCAGCGCCTCGCTGAGCGCCTCGCAGCCCTCGGGCGGTGTCTGTGCCTAGGGCGTCCCGGATCTGCTGCGTTCCCGGGTGTCCCCAGTTCGTCGCAGCGGGCACGAGCAGGTGTGCGACCCATGCCCGCGAGTACGAGGTCCAGCGGGGGACGTCGTCGGCTCGGGGCTACGGGGCCGATCACCGGCGGCTGCGTGAGCAGTGGGCACCGAAGGTCGCGACCGGCTCCGTCGTCTGTGCGCGAGCCGAGGACGGCCACCGAATCCCGGTCGGCGCCCCGTGGGACCTCGATCATTCCGACGATCGTCGGGGATACCGCGGGCCGTCGTGCCGTTCGTGCAACCGCTCCGCCGCGGGGCGAAAGTCGCGGGGGGATGTGGTTCCCGGCGGCGGAGGGGGACCGGTCGCCTCCGAGCCGTCGTCCGCTTCTGTCACCGGCGCGGGGCCCTCCCCTGGGGGTGGCTCTGTGGAAAACGCTGTGTGTAAAGCGGACCGCTCCCCGTGGTCGTCCGCCTCCATCGCCCCCGCGGTACACCCGCCGCCCCGGTTCCGCCCGTCGTGTGGAGCCACCCCGATCCCGAGGAGGGGACGAGGCGATGAGTAACGCGAAGACGAAGCGCGGCTCGGTGATGGCCTGGCGGGCGTGGCGCGTGCAGCCCGGAGTTGGGCCGCTGCTCGCCCCCGTGGGCACCCTGTACGGGCCGATGATGGGGCACGCATCTCCGTGGCTGGACGGTCGGCAGCGCGCCGTCTGCACGCCTTCGCCCAGAGTCATCGAAGCCGGGGCGTGGGACAGCACGCCGCACGAGCCGCCGGGAGATCGGTGCGAGTGCGGTATCCGGGGCGACCGCAAGCTCAAGGCGCTGTTCGCCTACAGCCAGGCCGGTTCGACGATCGACACGGCCAACGGCAGGACGGGTGCCATGGTCCGTGGCTGGCACGACGACCGGACGGTGATCGGCGAGGTCGAGCTGATCGGACGCCGGCTCCCACGCAGGCGGGACGACACCCCGTCGACACTGCGGGCCGAGGAAGCCCGGGTCGGCGGGCGGGTGTTCTTCGCTCGGCCGCTGTGGGACTTCGCCGACGCCTTCGAGCGACTGCACCCGTGGTCGCGCGCGATGCGGGTGGAGACGCTGGAGCAGGTCTTGACGACGCAGGCGCGGACGGGCCAAGGAAGCGGACGTCGGGGCGTCGGCCCCACTCCGCGGACGGGTCTCAACGCATGGCAGTTCAGGGGACTGAACCGGCTATGACTGCCCGTGCCGCGGCTGCCCCGCCGCCAGTCTGACGTTTTTTTACGAACCCCTGAGCCCAAGATCACCGACTCGTGGGAAACGTCATGGAGAGAGGT
>JALYMS010000050.1 GCA_030773535.1 Actinomycetota bacterium
CTGCCCGCCCTGCGGCAGCTGCCGGTGGAGATCCTCGTCGGCGAGCAGGACAAGCTGACCCCCGCCCGGCACAGCCGGCAGCTGGCCGAGGCCCTGCCCGACGCCGTGCTGCACGTCGTGCCGCGAACCGGGCACATGCTGCCCCAGGAGCGCCCGAGGCTGGTCACCGACGCGATCGAGCGCCTGCTGGCTCGCGCGACGGAGCAGCAGGTCGATGCGTGAGCGGACGATCGAGGGCGTGACGGCGCCTTCCGCCCCCGAGCCGGCCCGTTCGCGGCGGACAGCCGGTGACCGGCGGGCGCAGCTGGTGCAGATCGGTCTGGAGCTGCTCCCGACGACGCCGGTGCAGGAGCTGACCATCGACGAGGTGGCGCGGCGGGCCGGGATCAGCCGGAGTCTGCTGTTCCACTACTTCGCCACCAAACGGGACTACTACACCGCTGTCACGCGCGCCGCGGCGGACCTGCTCATGGAGCACCTCCTCCCCCGTCCCGGGACGCCGCAGGACGAACTGGTCGACGGGATGCTGGACCGCTACGTGGCCTGGGTGGAGACCTACCGCGACACCCACCTGGCCTTCGTCCGCGGCGCCGCGGGCGGCGACCCGTGGGTCGCCGAGGTGTACGAGCAGACCCGCGGGCGGCTGGTCGAGGTGGCGCTCGGTGCGCTCGAGCTGCCCGACGACGCCCGCCGGCGCCAGCTGATCCTGGCCTGGTTCGCCTTCACCGAGGACCTCGTCGGCTCCTGGGCCCGGGAACCGGCGATGACCCGGCCGGAGCTGCTGGCGCTGCTGCGCGACGTCCTCGACCGGGTCGCCGCCCGCTGACCGACCGGCTCAGCCGGCCAGCGACGTCGGACCGCGGTCGGCGGCCTCCTCCGGCGGAGGCTCCAGCCGGGCGACCACCTCGGGGGCGCTGGAGCCGGTCGCGTCCATCGTCTTCTTGACCGTCGCCCCGTAGACGTCCACGTACTCCTGGCCCGACAAGGTCATGATCTCGTACATGATCTCGTCGGTGATCGACCGCTCGACGAAGCGGTCGCCCGCCAGACCCTCGTAGCGGGAGAAGTCGAGCGGCTGACCGAACACGACGCGCACCTTCGGCAGCTTCCGGCCGAAGGGAAGCCGACGGCTGCCGTAGACCATCGCCACCGGGACGACGGGCACGCCGGTCTCCAGCGCCATCCGGGCAACCCCGATCTTGCCGCGGTACAGCCGGCCGTCCGGCGAGCGAGTGCCCTCCGGATAGATGCCCAGCAGCTTCCCCTCGCGCAGGATCCGCAGCCCGGTCTGGATGGCGTCTTCGGCTGCGGAGGCGCTGGAGCGGTCGATGGGGACCTGACCCGCTCCGGTGAAGAACGCCCGGCGCACGAAGCCCTTGATCCCCGTGCCGGTGAAGTACTCCGCCTTGGCGAGGAAGGTGACCCGACGCTTCAGCGACAGCGGCATGAAGACCCAGTCGGCGGCGGAGAGGTGGTTGCTCGCCAGGATCGCCCCACCGGTTGCCGGAACGTTCTGCGTGCCCTGGGCACGCGGACGGATCACGATCCGCAGTGCCGGACCGAGCGCGACGAACTTCAGGAACCAGTAGAACAACACGCCTCCCTCGCGAACTGCCAGACTAGGGAGCCCGGGGACCGATGGACAATCGGCTGCTCCGGTGCCCGCTGTCCGAGCACCTGCCCGACCGTCGGCACCGCCGCCGGATGCCGAGGAGGACCCCGTGTCTGGACCCACCGCGCGTCCCGCCGTGATGCCCGGCGCCGAGCCCTTCGACTTCCCCGGGGGAGCGGGCGCCGACGGGCGGACCGGCGTCCTGCTCGTCCACGGTTTCACCGGAACTCCCATGAGCATGCGCCCCTGGGGCGACCACCTGGCCGCGGCGGGCTTCGCCGTCCGCTGCCCGCTGCTGCCCGGGCACGGAACCCGCTGGGAGGACTGCAACCTCAGCACCTCCGACCAGTGGGTCGCTGCGGTCGCCGAGGCCTTCGACCGGCTCGCCGCCGACTGCGACTCCGTGTTCGTGGCCGGCCTGTCGATGGGCGGCACGCTGGCCACCCGGCTCGCCGAGATCCGGCGCGCCGACGTCGCCGGCCTGCTCCTGGTCAACCCGTCTCTGTTCACCCAGCGCCTCGATGCGAAGCTGCTGCCGCTGATCGCCCGCATCACCGGCAGCTGGTCCCCGATCGCCGGCGACATCAAGAAGCCGGGCGTCGTCGAGCTCGCCTACCCCCGGCTGCCGACGCGGGCGGTCCTGCAGCTCCGGGCGCTGTGGGCGGCCACCCGCGCCGACCTGGCCCGCGTCACCAGCCCGGTCCTGGTCTTCCGCAGCGCCGAGGACCACGTGGTCGAGCCGGTCAACACCCGGGTGCTGCTGGACGGCATCTCGAGCCGCGACACGACCGAGGTCGTGCTGCGGGACAGCTATCACGTGGCCACCCTCGACAACGACGCCCCGGCGATCTTCGCCCGGTCGGTCGAGTGGATCCGCGAGCATGTGAGCGCCGGCCGGACAGCGGCCAGCGACGGCCCGGCGGCGGGGTCTCCGTGACCGGATGCCGGCGATCGAGCACGGACGCCCTCCGGGGACCGCGGTGAGCGAGCGGCGCGGGCGCGGACGTCGGGACAACGGCCTGGACGCGGCCCTGTGGAGTCCGCTGCGAGACGTCGACCCGCGGGTCGGCGAACACCTGCTGGAGATGCTGCACGCTGCCGGCATCCCCGCCTACCTGGACCCTTCGGCCGACGTCGGCCCGTACACGCGCACGGTCTTCCTCCCCAGCCCACCGCTGGACCGCCTGTTCGTCGACCGGAGCCGGCGGGCAGAGGCGCGGGCACTGGTGGACGAGCACGTCCCGCCGGGCGAGGACCGCCGTCGCGGACCCGTCCCCGAGCCTCCCGCCGTCCGCCGTCCGCCGGACCAGGGCGACGGCACCGGCGCGGACAGGGGCACCGGTAGGGATCTGGACGAGGACGCCGAGTGGGCCCGCATCGTCGCTGCGTTCGAGCGGGAGCACGGCCGTCCCGTGGTCGCCGAGCGGCCCTCCGACGCCGCGCCTCCCGCCCCGCACGAGCCGGCCGTGCTGGACCGCCCCGACGAGCACTTCGAGCCACCACTCCCCCCGCCCATACCGGCGCCCGCGCCCGCCTCGCTGTACGCGGTGCTGCTCGTGGCCGCGGGCCTGGTCCTGGTCGGTGCGCCGGGACTGCTGGGACTGGCCTCCGACGTGGGGCTGGTGCTGGGGGTCGCCGTGATCGCCGGCGGCGTGGCGATGCTGGTCTCCCGGATGCGGGACCGGTCCCCCGACGACGGCGACGACGGCGCAGTGGTCTGAAAAGGATGAAGCGGCTGGGCGTGACGAGTGAGGGGCCGAAGGCTCCCCGCGAGGAACGACGAAGCGGCTCAACGCGGCGGGAGACGGCACCTGTTTGCGGTGTCGTCCGGAGGACGACAAGGTCATGGCGGCGTCGTCCGGAGGACGACGATGTCATAGCGTCCCGCCGGTGAGCACAGCTGCGCATTCCGCCCAGGTCACCGTGTCCGGCCACCTGATGGACACGGGCATCCTGGCCCGCATCCTCGACGACGTCCTCGAGTACGGCGGTGACTACCGCATCGAGAACCTCGATCTGGGCCGGCAGCACGAGGACTCCTCCCGGGCCGTGGTGGAGATCAGCGCCGACGAGGCCGAGCGGCTGGACCGGATCCTCATGCGGGTGCAGATTCACGGGGCCAACGCCGTGGACCCCGGCATCGCGCTCACCCGCCCCGCACCCGCCGACGGCGTCTTCCCCGAGGACTTCTACTCGACCACCAACCTGGAGACCCTGGTCCGGTTGGACCGCGAGTGGTTGCGGGTGCGCCGGCCGGAGATGGACTGCGGCCTCGTCGTCACCGAGGTGGACGGCTCCCCGGTGGTCGACACCGTGCCGGTCAGCGACGTTCGGGCGGGTGACGCGGTGGTCTGCGGCGCCCACGGCGTGCGGGTCGAGCTGCCGCCGACCGCGCCCCGCGGCGAGGAGGACGACTTCGGATTCATGTCGTCGGCGGTGTCGAGTGAGAAGCCGCAGGCGCTGCTGGTCCGCCAGATCGCCGAGCGGATGCGCGAGGTCAAGGCGGCCGGGCAGAAGGTGCTGTGGGTCGGCGGCCCGGCCGTGGTGCACACCGGCGCCGCACCGGCGATGGTCCGGCTGGTGCGGGCCGGCTACGTCGACGTCCTGTTCGCCGGGAACGCGCTGGCCACGCACGACATCGAGTCGGCCCTGTTCGGCACCTCGCTCGGCGTGGACCTGGCCAAGGGCAGCGGTGTGCCGCACGGTCACGAGCACCACATCCGGGCGATCAACACCATCCGAGCGGCCGGCTCGATCGCCGCTGCGGTGGAGTCTGGCGTGCTGACCGGTGGGGTGATGCACGCGATGGTCGAGGCGGACAAGCCCTTCGTGCTGGTCGGCTCGGTCCGGGACGACGGTCCTCTGCCGGACGTCTACACCGACGTGATCGAGGGCCAGCGGGCAATGCGGGCCCAGCTGCCCGGTGTGGGCTTCGCGATCATGGTGGCGACGATGCTGCACTCGATCGCGACCGGAAACATCCTGCCGGCGTCCATCCCGCTCGTCTCGGTCGACATCAACCCGGCGACGGTCACCAAGCTCGCCGACCGGGGCAGCGCGCAGGCGATGGGGATCATCACCGACATCGGCCTGTTCCTCGAGCAGCTGGCCCGCGAGCTCACCCCGGAGTGATCGAGGCGTCGTCAGGAGCGGGGTCCGGCTCCGCTGGGGCTCAGCCCAGGAGGAAGTCCTCTCTCCTGTGGCGCAGTTCCCCTTCGACATCGAACGAGTGCTCCGGCCACTGGTCCGGCTCGGGCTCGAAGGTGTCTGCTTGGCCGACGACGACCACGCTCCCGACCGTCCGACGGAGGCCTTCGGTCTGGCCCGAGCTGTGCCATCCGTCGGCGTGAGCGATCCGGTACAGCGCACGCCCCAGCCGTGTCACGTCTGCCAGGCAGGCTGCGCGGTAGCCGCACGCGGATCAGGTTGCCTCCGGCGCCGCCCTGCAGAGACAGCAGCAATCCCTGTCGGGACACTGCTGGCCCGACAGTCCGCTGCAAGATCTGTCGGCCTTGACGGCCAGCTCCAGCGGCCCTGCCGGCCACGCCCCGTCCCGACCTGCGGAAACCTCTGGTGCCGGGCAGTCGCGCGGCAGGGCGCCGCGGGTGCTCGGGCGGCGACGACGGCTCGGAGAACGTGTGCAGGTTCGCTGCCTGTCAGCCGCGTGGAAGCGCGCTCACGACATTGGGCTCCTCGACCCGATTAGCCAAGGGCTCGGGCCGCCCTGGCTCGACGTGCCGCACGGTCAGCCATTGGCCCGGCGCCCAGGCTCGCAGTATCAGGCCCTCCAGCGACAACGCGACCAACGCTCCGCTCTCAGTCGCGAGCATGCCGCCCTCGACCCACTCCTCGTCCCCGCCCGTGCTCTGTATCGCCCATACCGGCATGGCCGACTCCCCCTCGGAAAGGGGCGCCGCCGCTCGACGCCCCGACCCGCCCCCAGGCGCCTGCCCCGATGAAGGCAACCGGTCGCGGGCGTGCCATCACCCACCGTAATACGAAGATGGGCATCGCGAACGCAGCGGCCGGGTTTCATCGCCGAGAACGCGGACAGACGCCGCCTGCCCAACGCGAGGACATGCACGACGACGGACGGGGAGCGATGTCATCGCGTAGTGATCCCACTTCGTACGACTCCTTGTCGAGAAGCCGTGTGCCTGCACCGGGAAGCAGAGACTCGCCGGGCCGATTCGGGCCACTGGAGACGCCGTGGAGATCCTGCATGGCGACGGCGGAGGTCAAGCCCTGCCCACCAGTCGCGGACGTCGGCGGTTATGCCGCCCTGACCACCGGCCCCGGCCCGCGGCCGGGGATCACCGCAGGTCGGGTGCGGGCCTGAGCCAACGCGTCGGCCACCTTGTCCACGCGCCGCCAGTCCGATAGGGACAGCCGAACCAAGGCCCCGGCCGGGGACGGGGCGAGTAGCTCGAGGACCTCCCGCTGGGCCGGCGTGGGTTGCCGGGCCTCGGACACATCGGTGTATGGATCGTGGAACATGTCGCCCTCCACAGCGGGTCGGTGGGTGCAGGAGAAGACCGATCTCGACACTTGGTCGGCAACGCAGTCTTGGGGTGCACTGCGCGCCGCTGTACGTGGTTCGGCGCGTGTCCGCATGCCGGCCGAAGTGGACGGCGTCTGTCGGGCCGCGTCAGGTTCGCTCAACCTGCCACTACGCTGTGCGGGCAGTCAAGTACCTTGAGTAGGGAAACGATCGAGCAGCGGCCGGCAGGACAGCGCGGCGTGTCGCCGGCCTTTCCGCCGCCGGCGTCCCTCACGCCCGGGAGAGGACCACTCGGTGGGCCGACGATGCCATCGCGGTGTCGTCCAGAAGGACGACGACGTCATCCCCGCGGACTATGACGCGCCGGACGACCGCCCGACAGGCCTCTCACACCCCACGAACGACGCCGTCGTAGCGCTCGGCGGGACCAGCGGTGTCACTGTCGAACCAGCGCACGAACTCCTCGTGCACCAGGGTGCTTACGTCGTCCACCCGACCGTGCAGCCGGAAAGGCGCGCGACGATGGTCTCCGCCTCGGGGGAGTACTCGTCGGGGTTGTCCCCGAAGTGGATGCCACCGGATCATGGCGGTACAGCAGGCGCTCCACCTCAGCGACCAGCAACGGGTCCGTCACCGCTCCACCGTAGGGCTGGCTAGGCCCGGCCCTCGACGACCGCACGGCGGACGAGGTCGGCGGCACCCACCAGACCGGCCTCCCGACCGAGTTCGGCGGCCACCAGCCGGGGACCAGGCCGGTAGCCCCGCCCCGGCAGCGAGCGGTCGAGCTGGTCGCGGGCCGGGGAGAGCAGCAGCTCCCCCAGCAGGCTGACGCCCCCGCCGATGACCACCACGTCGGGATCGAGCACGGCCGCGAGGTCGGCGATCCCCTGGCCCAGCCAGCCGCCGACCTCGGCCACCAGTTCCCGGGCGGCGGAGTCCCCGTCCGCGGCCGCCCGGGCGACGTCCTCCCCCGTCAGCCGGGCGGCGTCGCCGTCGACCGTGTCCAGCAGCCGGGCCGCCGTCGCGGGCGAGCGCGTCGCCAGCTCGCGGGCGGCCTCCCCTAGCGCAGTGCCGCTGGCGTACTGCTCCCAGCACCCACGGTTGCCGCACGCACAACGCCGCCCGTCGGGGACGACGCGCATGTGCCCCCACTCCCCCGCGATGCCGTGCGCGCCGCGGTGCAGCCGCCCGTCCAGCACGATGCCGCCGCCGATGCCGGTGCCCAGCGTGATCATCAGTGCCAGGTCCGAGTTCCGCGCCGCGCCGTAGCGGTACTCGGCCCAGGCGGCGGCGTCCGCGTCGTTTCCCACCCACAGGGGCCGCCGCAGCCGTTCGGCCAGGTCGGCGCGGAGGGTGGAGCCGCGCCAGGCCAGGTGCGGGCTGAACAGGACCGTCTCCCCGCTCCGGTCGAACCAACCGGCCGCGCCGATCCCGACCCCGACGAGCTCGCCGTGCTCAGCGGACAGCTCCTCGACGACCGAGGCGATGGCGTCCTCTGCTTCGGCCACCGAGGCACCCGGCGTCGCCCGCCGTACGGTGGCCAGCACCGTTCCGTCCAGAGCCACGATCCCACCGGCGACCTTCGTCCCGCCGATGTCGATGCCGAGCGCGGGCAGAGCCGCCGCGCCTGCGCTCACGCGATCTCGATGCGCTGCACCGGCGGGGGCGGCTCCTCCTCGGGGCCGTCCTCCGGAGCAGCGGGGACGTCGGACCCCGCGGGCGGTGCCGACTCGGCGAAGTTGCGCAGCGCGGTCGCGGCCGCGGTGAGGACGTCGGCGAGCGCCGCGGTGACCTCCGGCCGCTCACCGCGCACGACGGCCGCGGCGGAGCAGAGTGGACACCAGATGCAGTCGGCGCCAGAGGCGGTGCTCGCGGAGCTCCCCTCGGCGGCCCGGGCGTGCTGGCTCTGGACGAGGGTGTCCAGCAGCCGGCGGGCCTGGTCGAGCCAGTCGGGTGGGGCGGTCATGGGGTCCTCTCGTCGGCGGCCAGTAGGTCGGCCGCCACTGCTGCGGATCGGGCCGGAAGCAGACCTCGAGACGGGCATCTGCGCCGCCGGGGTTGGCGAGCCGGCCCCCGGTCACCGCGCAGCGGCGCAGCAGCGGATCCAGGGCGAGGCTCCGCCGGGATCCCCCCACGGTGATCACCAGGTCGTCCACCCAGCGGGTCAGGGTGACGTCCGCGCGTTCGGCGAAGGGCAGCGGAACGGTCAGCTGCCAGAAGCCCTCGCGTCGCTCGGCGCCCGACGGGGTCGACGGCGCCACGGGCCCCGGGCAGAAGCCGTCGAGCAGCTCGGCCAGGCCGTCGGCGTCCGTGGGGCCCACCGCACGCTCCGCGACCTGCCGGACCGGGGCCATCGCGGTGAAGGCCTCCAGCGCGGCGTCCCGGTCGGCTTGCCGAGCCGTCGCCCACTCTTCCGGGCCTTCCAGAGGCGGGGTCCGGGTCAGGACGGCGGCCGGCCGGAGGCCGTGGAGAGCCAGCGCGGGAACGGCCACACGCACCCGGTCGGCGGCGGCGGTGGTCGGCGGCGCGACGAGGCACAGGGCGGTGTCCGCGGGTCCGGCGAGCCGGTCGCGGGCCAGCAGCGCCTCCAGGAGCGGGACCGCGGCCAGTCCGGCGTCGATCGGCCCGCGCCGCGCCGCTCCGGAACCGACGGCGGCGGTGCGCACGGCGGCGAGCGCCCGCATCCCCGGCGGCAGCAGCTGGTCGAGCCACCAGCGCAGCGCCGCGGGCAGAGCGAGGAGCGCGGTGGCGGCCTCGAGCGGCCCGGCATCGAGCACGACGAGGTCGGCGTCCGCGTCGGCGAGCTCGGCGAACAGCGCGAGATCGGCGGCGCCGGGGAGGGGCACGACCGAGGTCGACGGTGGGAAGGTCAGCTGCGGCAGCACCGGTGCGAGGCTGCCGGAGACGGTCTGCCAGAGGCGCTCCGCTGCCGCCTGGGGGTCCACGCGGACGACGTCCAGGCTCCGGACGCCGCCGAGGGCGGGCCCGTCCTGACGGGACAGCAGCAGGGTGCGGTGGCCGGCACGGGACGCCCCGACGGCCGCGGACGCGGCGAGCGTCGACGTCCCGGCCCCACCGGGGCCGGTGAACAGCAGGGTGCGCACGGATCGGCCGCTTCTCGACAACCTCAGCCCTCGACGCGCTTCTTGAGCTCCTTGAGAGCTGTGTCGAGGATGACCTTCTCCGCCCTGCGCTTGATCAGGCCCAGCATCGGGATGGTGAGGTCGACGGTGATCGCGTAGGTCACCTCGGTGCGGCCGTCGGACTCCCTCAAGGTGTACGACCCGTCCTGCCGCTTCTGCATCTGGCCTTCGACGAGGGTCCAGGTGACCCGGCGGTCGCCCTCCCAGGTGTAGGCGAGCACGTAGTCGTCCTTAACGGCTCCCGCGTCGAGCACGAAGTGCACCCGAGAAGCCCGGCCGTCCGCCCCGGTCTCGAGCACCTCGACCCGCTTGGCTGCGGCGACCCACGACGGGTATGCCGGGAAGTCGGCGATGACCGCCATCACCTCGGCCGGGGGCGCGTCGACCGTGATCGACTGGGTGGACTGGTCGGCCATGAGCAGGAAGGTTAGCGGTTGCGGTCCCACCCGGGCGGGCGTAGGCCGAGCACTTGGCTACTCATGGGTAGCCCCAGCGACTAGATTCATCGGAAGACGTCCCCGCCCGGGGCCGCGGGGGCGACGGGGCCCCCGGGACCAGCGGGGAGGAGAGGACCGGGCGTGCGCGAGTTCAGCGTTCCTGCAACCACCCATGTCGGGCCGGACGAGGCCGTGACGGACTACCTCACCGCCAACGTCGCGGAGCACGGCGACGAGACCGGCTTCCGCGTGCGGCGGAACGGCGGGTGGGAAGAAGTCACCTGGAAGGAGTTCGGCGACCAGGTGGCCGGGGTCGCCAAGGGCCTGATCGCCGTGGGTGTGGCCCCCGGTGACCGCGTCGCCCTCCAAGCCAAGACCCGCTACGAGTGGACGGTGTTCGACTTCGCGATCTGGACCGCCGGCGCCGCCGTCGTCCCCATCTACGAGACCTCCAGCGCCGATCAGGTCGCCTGGATCCTGTCCGACTCCGGCGCCACCGCAGCCGTCGTCGAGCGCGACGAGCACGCTGACGCCGTCGCGTCGGTCCGCGACCAGGCACCCGACCTCAAGACGGTCCATGTGATCGACGACGGCGCCGTCGAGGCACTCACCCAGGCCGGCCGGGACGTCCCCGACAGCGAACTCCAGGACCGACGCGCCACGCTCAACGCCGACAGCCTCGCCACCCTGATCTACACCAGCGGCACCACCGGCCGGCCCAAGGGCTGCGAGCTGACGCACGGCAACTTCCTGTTCGAGATCGGCAACGGGATGGCGCTGCTCGGCCGGTTCCTCAACATGGAAGGCTCGCTGCTGCTGTTCATCCCGCTGGCCCACGTGCTGGCCCGGGTCATCCAGGTCGGGGCGGTCAAGACCCGCACCGTCATCGGCCACACGCCGGACGTGAAGAACCTCGTGGAGGACCTCGGCGAGTTCAAGCCGACGTTCGTCCTCGCCGTCCCCCGCGTGTTCGAGAAGGTCTACAACGGCGCAAAGGCCAAGGCGGAGGACGCCGGCAAGGGCAAGATCTTCGACAAGGCCGCGTCCGTGGCCATCGAGTGGTCGCGGGCCCAGGACACCGGCGGCCCCGGGATCGCGCTCCGCGCCCAGCACGCCCTGTTCGACAAGCTCGTCTACGGCAAGCTGCGCGCCGCGCTCGGTGGCCGTTGCCAGGGCGCCATCTCCGGCGGTGCGCCGCTCGGCGAGCGGCTGGGCCACTTCTTCCGCGGTATCGGTGTCACGGTCTTCGAGGGCTACGGCCTGACCGAGACGACGGC
>JALYMS010000051.1 GCA_030773535.1 Actinomycetota bacterium
CTCGCCGGCTCGCTGTCCGGCCCGCCGATCACCCGCGTGTTCGCCGACCTCGACGAGGTGCTCGACGGCCTCGACGACTACGTGGGCCGCGGCACGATCACCTCCGGCACCCTCGAGCGCGGCGGCGAGGGGACGACGTTCGAGGCCTCCTGCTACACCGACCCGCTGGCCATCGAGCACCTGACCGGTGGCCTGGCGACCGCGATCACCCACTTCGGGACGCACGACTGGCCCGGCCCCGTGCAGCTGCGCGCCACCACCAAGTTCGACGACGTCGCCGGCCTGCTCGACCTGCCCCACGGCGGCCGCACGCGACTGCGGTTCTCGGTGAACGCCACGTCGGTCGCCCGGCGGTTCGAAGGCGCTACCAGCCCCGTACCGGCGCGTCTGGGCGCCCTGGCGGCCGTCGCCGCCGCGGGCTATCCGGTCGGCGTCACCATCGCGCCGATCATGCCCACCGACGGCTGGCGCGAGGAGTACGCCGACCTGCTCGACGGCATCGCCACCGCCACCGCGGGCGCCGACCTAACCGTGGAGTGCATCAGCCACCGCTTCACACCCGGCAGCAAGACCACGCTCACCGCCTGGTACCCGCGGACGAAGCTCGAGATGGACGAGAGCCGGCGGACCACCAAGCGGGGCAACTTCGGCGCGGTCAAGCACGTCTACCCGCGAGACACCATGACGGAGATGCGCGGCTGGTTCGAGCCCGCGGTGGCCGAGCGCCTGCCGCACGCCCGACTGCTGTACTGGACGTAAGCCTCGCCTGCTGACGTAGTCTCGCGGCCCGTGCTCGTCCTGCTGCCGCCGTCGGAGACCAAGCGCCCCGGCGGGGACGGCGCACCACTCGACCTGTTCGCGCTGACCGCTCCTGCGCTGACCTCGGTTCGCGCCGAGCTGGTCGAGGCCCTCGTCGAGCTGGCCCGCGACGTGCCCGCCTCGCGCGCCGCTCTCGGCCTGTCCGCCATGCAGGACGACGAGATCGCCCGGAACGCCGCGCTGTGGACCAGCCCCACGCTGCCCGCGCTGACCCGCTACACCGGCGTCCTCTACGACGCCCTCGACGTCCGGTCGCTGACGCGGGCGCAGCGTGCGCGGGCAGGGCGCAGGCTGGCCGTGGCGTCGGCGCTGTTCGGCCTGGTGCGGGGCGACGACCCGGTGCCGGCCTACCGGCTCTCCGCGGCCTCGTCGCTGCCCGGGCGGCCGGCCCTGCGCTCGCTCTGGCGCCCGGCCCTCTCGCCGGTGCTGAGCGGGCTGGAGGGACTCGTCGTCGACCTACGCAGCGGGCCCTACGCGGCTCTCGCACCGGCGCCCGGCGCGGTCACCGTGCGGGTGGTGAGCCAGCGGCCCGACGGCGTCCGGGCGGTGGTCAGCCACTTCAACAAGACGCACAAGGGCCGGCTGGCCCGGCTGCTGGCGACCACCACCGCCGAGCCCGACGACGCCGGGCACCTGCGGAGGCTGCTGAGGCGGGCGGGGTTGCACGTGGAACACGACGGAGGTGCCGCTCTGACCATGGTGGTGCCGGCTCCTTGAGCCACCGCGCGGTGTAACCTGCGCCTAAACGGTTGCGCCCAACCGACCCGGCATGACATAACTGGCCCGGAGGTCGCGACCCGAGCAGCGTGGTCGCGCCCGCGCATCCCCGGCGGCCTGCCGGAGAGAAGGGCTCCCGTGGACGCATCGGCACACCGGACGGCGGCCGAGCAGCTCTCCGTGGCCGCGCGTTCGGCGGCAGACCTGCGTCGCGACCCCGACCGGATCGACGACGCCCGGCGCCTCAACCCGCGGGACGTGGGAATGCTCGGCCTGGAGCGGCTGGCCGAGTTCGCCGCCCGGATGCTCGGGACCTCGTCGAGCCAGGTGTCGCTGCTGGCCGACGAGCAGGTCGTCGTCGCCGGGTACGGGCTCCCACCGGGCACCGTCGGCGAGCGGAGCCCCCTCGAGGACTCCCTGTGCACGGTGACCGCCGCCGCCGGGGGCCCGCTCGTGGTGCCGAACGCAACCCAGGACGCACGAGTCCGGGACCTGCCTCCGGTGACGTCCGGCCGGATCGGTGCGTATCTGGGTGAACCCCTGACCGACCGCGACGGACGGATCATCGGGTCGCTGTGCGTCTACGGCCCGGAACCGCGCGAGTGGCCCGACAGCGACGTCGCGATCCTGCGCCAACTGGCCTCGGCCGTCGTGACCGAGCTGGAACTGTCGGCGCTGGTCCGCGAGTACGAGAGCGACCGGCTGCGCTGGGGCCTGGCGATCGACGCGGCCGGCATCGGCGCCTTCGACTGGGACCTGACGACCGGGCGGCTGACCTGGGACGAGCGGCTCATCGAGATGTTCGGCTACACGGCCGACGGCTTCGACCACACCATCGAGGCCTTCAACGCCCGGCTGCATCCCGACGACCTGACCCGGGTCGGCGAGGCGCTGCAGTCGAGCATCGAGACGATCGGTGATTTCGACGCCGAGTACCGGGTCGTGCTGCCCGAGGGCGAGACGCGCTGGGTGCACGCCCGGGGCCGGACGGTCGCCGATGCGCGAGGCCGCGCCGAGCGCGTGCTGGGCGCCGCCTACGACACCACTGGCGACCGTGCCGGCGAGGTGCGGGTGACCCGCGTGCTGGAGGCCATGCCGGCGGGCTTCTACTCCTTGGACCGCGACTGGCGGTTCACCCACGTCAACGTCGAGGCCGAGCGGCTGCTGGGCCACCCGCGCGACGAGCTGCTCGGCCAGGTGCTCTGGGACGCCTTCCCGGCCGCAGTCAACAGCGTCTTCGAGGAGAGCTACCGCGCCGCGGTGCGCAGCGGGCAGCCCGTCGCCTTCGACGCCTACTACCCGGCACCGCTGGACGGCTGGTACGAGCTGCGGGCCTGGCCGAGCCCCGACGGGCTCGCCGTCTACTTCCTCGAGGTCACCGAGCGGCGCCGGACGCAGGAACGGGCCGAACGCTCGGCCCAGCGCCTCGCGATCCTGGCCCGGGTCAGCGCCGAGCTGGCCGGCACCCTCGACGCGCAATCCGCGACCGCCCACCTGCCGCGCCTCGTCGTCCCGGCGCTGGCCGACTTCTGCATCGTCACCGTGGTGGACCCCGACGGCCGCCCCCGGGACGTCGGCACGTGGCACGCCGATCCGGCCCGCCGGGAGCTCCTGCAGCGCTACGCGTCGGTACGGCTGGACTCGATGCCGGTCGTCTCACCGGTGGCGCGCGCCCTGCACACCGGCGAGGTGGTCCATGAGGCGGCGGCGACGGTGCTCGGCATGCTGGCGCCCGGGCAGGCGCGCGACCTGCTGGCCGAGCTCGCCCCGGAGAGCGCCGCGATCCTGCCGCTGCGTGGGCGCGGCCGCACGCTCGGGCTGCTGACGCTCTACTTCTCCCCGGGCTCCACGCCGTCGGACGAGGACTTCTCCACCGCGCAGGACGTCGCCGACCGCGCCGGGCTGGCTCTGGACAACGCCCGGCTGTACGGCGCCCAGCAGCAGCTGGCCGAGGGGCTGCAGCGCAGCCTGCTCACCGAGCCGCCCGCGCCGGACCAGGCGGAGATCGCGGTGCGCTACCTCCCGGCGGCGGAGGCGGCGCGGGTCGGCGGGGACTGGTACGACGCGTTCCTGCAGCCCGGCGGCGGCACGATGCTGGTCATCGGCGACGTGGTGGGCCACGACACCGAGGCGGCGGCCGCCATGGGCCAGCTGCGCGGGCTGCTCCGGGGCATCGCCACCTACAGCGACGCCGGTCCGGTCGAGGTCCTGCGCGGACTGGACGCCTCGATGACGACGCTGCGGACGAGGACGCTGGCGACCGCAGCCGTCGCCCGGTTCGAGCAGACGCCCGACGAGCTGGCCCGCGGGATCACCCGGATGCGCTGGGCGAACGCCGGCCACCTGCCGCCGTTGATCATCAATGCCGACGGCAGCGTGGCGGAGCTGGCCACCTGGCGGGGCGACCTGCTCCTGGGCGTCGACCCCGAGGCCCGCCGGCGGGAGTCGGTGGTGTCCCTCGAGCGTGGCTCGACCGTGCTGCTCTACACCGACGGCCTGATCGAGCGCCGGGACGCGGACCTGGACGCCGGACTGGTCCGGCTGCGCGACACCCTCCTGGAGCTCGCCGACCGTCCCCTGGAGGAGATGCTCGACGAGGTCATCGAGCGGCTCGTGCAGGGCCGCCCGGAGGACGACGTGGCCGTCGTCGCCGTCCGGCTGCACCTCCAGGACCGACCCCGCCCGGCCGAGGCCGGCCGGATCGACGTGCCCCTGCACAGGGCCTGAAGCCCCGGGACCTCAGGTCCGGTCGCGGCGCACGGTCGTCTTGCGGCCCTTGATCATCGTGGCCCGCAGCGCCCGCACGACCTCGTCCGCGGCCGACTCGGGCACCTCGACCAGCGCGAACCGCTGGTGGATCTCGATGGAGCCGACGTCCCGCCCGGTCAGCCCGGTCTCGCCGGTGATGGCGCCGACCAGGTCCCCCGGCCGGATGCCGGCGTCCCGGCCGGCGCCGACGAACAGGCGGGCGCCCGGTCCCCCGGGCCGTGCGCTGCGCGGACCGGGCCGCTCGCCCCGCCCGCCGCCGGGGTCCGGCCGGCGTCCCGCATCCCGCTCGGGCCGGAAGGAGACCACCGGGATCTCCTCGTCGTCGTCGGTCCCCCCGGCGGCCTCGTGCGCCAGCTTGACCGCGGCCAGGGCGACCTCGACGACGTCGAACTCGTCGGTGAGCGTCTCGACGACACCACGGAAGCGCTCGAGGTCGTCGGTGAGCAGGCTCTCGCGCAGGGCGGCCTGGGTGAGCTCCAGCCGGCGGTTGCGCAGATCGGCGACGGTCGGGACCTTCTCGACGACGATCGGCGCGCCGGCGACCCGCTCGATCGTCTTGAGCATCCGGTGCTCCCGCGGCTCGGCCAGCGTGATCGCCACCCCCTCGCGCCCCGCCCGGCCGACCCGGCCAATGCGGTGGACGTAGGACTCCGGCGCCGAGGGGACGTCGTAGTTGACGACGTGGGTCAGCGATTCGATGTCCAGGCCACGGGCGGCGACGTCGGTGGCCACCAGCAGGTCCGCCGTCCCGCCGCGGAGCCGGCCCATCACTCGGTCCCGCTGCTCCTGGCTCATCCCACCGTGCAGCGCCTGGGCGCGGTATCCGCGGCCGTTGAGGGTCTCGGTGAGCGAGTCGACCTCCTCGCGGGTCCGGCAGAACACGAGGGCGGCGGCCGGCGACTCGATGTCGAGGATGCGGCCGAGCGCCGCCGGCTTGGCGGCCCGGGGCACGACGTACGCCGTCTGCCGGACCCTCGGCGCCTCCCCCGCGGGCTGGGTCTCCCGGCCGATGGTGATCCGGACCGGCTCGCGCAGGTGCCGGCGGGCCAGCGAGTCCAACCGCCGCGGCATGGTCGCGGAGAACAGGACGGTCTGCCGCTCCGGCGGGGTCTCCCTGAGTATCGCCTCGAGGTCCTCGGCGAAGCCCATGTCGAGCATCTCGTCGGCCTCGTCGAGCACCACCGTCTTGATCACGCCCAGCCGCAGGCTGCCCCGGTTCAGCAGGTCCAGCGCCCGGCCGGGTGTGGCGACGACGACGTCGATGCCGGCCTCCAGCGACCGCAACTGCCGGACGATCGGTGCGCCGCCGTAGACCGGCAGCACCCGCGCGCCGAGCTCCCGTCCGTAGCGGTGCAGGGCCTCGGACACCTGGACGGCGAGCTCCCGGGTGGGGACGAGCACGAGGGCGATCGGTGCCGTGCCGCGCGTCGCGGGCAGCCGCTGCAGCACGGGCAGAGCGAACGCCGCGGTCTTGCCGGTGCCGGTCGCGGCCTGGCCGAGCAGGTCCCGGCCCTCGACCAGCGGGGGGATCGCCTCCTGCTGGATCGGCGTCGGCTCCTCGTAGCCGAGGGCCGCCAGGGCGCCCAGGAGCTCCGGCCGCAGTCCCAGGTCCTCGAAGGTCGCGTCCTCGCCTGCCGGGTCCGTGCTCGTCGCTCGCTGCTCGTCCATCGCCGTTCATGGTCCCTCGGCGCTCCTCCGGGCCGCATGCCGGTGTCCCCGCATGACAGGCTCGCCCGGTGACCGCCGCCAACGACGACCTCTGCACCCGGCCGGCGACCGAGCTCGCGGCCCTGCTGCGCGCTGGGGAGATCTCCGCCCGGGAGCTGCTCGAGGCACATCTGGACCGCATCGAAAGGCTCAACCCCGAGCTCAACGCCGTCGTCACCCTCGACGCCGGCGGTGCGCGCGCCGCGGCCGACGCCGCCGACTCCGCGCTGTCGGCGGGCCGTCCGGTCGGCCCCCTGCACGGTCTGCCGGTGGCGCACAAGGACACCCACGCCACCGGCGGCATGCGGACGACGTGGGGCTCGCCGCTGCACGCCCAGACCGTGCCGGCCCGGGACGAGCTGGTGGTCGCCCGGCTGAAGGCGGCCGGGGCCATCCGGATCGGCAAGACCAACGTGCCGGAGTTCGCGGCCGGTTCGCACACCTTCAATCCGGTCTTCGGGGTGACGCACAACCCCTACCGGCACGGGTTGTCGGCGGGTGGCTCGTCCGGCGGCGCCGCCGCCGCGCTGGCCGCCGGGCTGGTGCCGCTGGCCGAGGGCAGCGACATGGGTGGATCGCTGCGCAACCCGGCAGCCTTCTGCAACGTCGTCGGCCTGCGCCCCACCCCGGGCCGGGTGCCGACGTGGCCCGCCGCGATGGGCTGGTCGCAGTTGTCCGTGCAAGGTCCGATGGGCCGGACCGTGGCCGACGTGGCCCTGCAGCTGTCGGTGCTGGCCGGTCCCGACCGGCGGGTGCCCATCTCCCTGGACGACGACCCGGCACCGCTGGCCGCCCCGCTGCCGACTTCGCTGCAGGGCCTGCGCATCGCCTGGGCGCCCGATCTCGGCGGTCGGGTGCCGGTGGCGCCGGCCATCACCGCCGTCCTGTCGGCGTCGATCGGCGTGTTCGAGCGCCTGGGCGCGACCGTGCAGAAGGACTGCCCCGACCTCTCCGGGGCCGACGAGGTGTTCGGCACGCTGCGCGCCTGGCTCTTCGATGCCACGTTCGGCGAGCTGGTGCGCAAGAACCCGGACAAGGTCAAGGAGACCATCCGCTGGAACGCCGAGGCGGGCGCCAAGCTGACCGGGGCCGACGTGGGCCGGGCGGAGGTCCTGCACACCAAGCTCTTCGAGCAGGTGGTCGCCTTCTTCGAGCGCTACGACGTCCTGCTGGCTCCCACCACCCAGGTGGTGCCCTTCCCGGTGGAGGTCGAGTACCCGACCGAGGTCGCCGGGGTGGCGCTCGGGGACTACCTCCAGTGGATGCGGTCCTGCACGCTCATCTCGGCCACCGGCTGTCCGGCGCTGTCGGTGCCGGGCGGGTTCACCTCCGACGGTCTGCCCGTCGGCCTGCAGGTCATCGGGGCGCCGCGCGGCGACCGGCGCGTGCTCGAGGTGGGCCACGCCTTCGAGCAGGCCACCCGCTTCGGCGAACGCCGTCCCGCTCTCTGAGCGCTTCTACGGTTCTCTAGCTCGTGGTGTAGACGGGGCCATAACCGCCAAGATGCGTCATACCGCGGCCTCGACCGCCCGGGATACCGCCGTCGTGCGCATCTCGGCGCCTGCCACGGCCGGAGGCCCGATGAGCGGGCGAGTCCGCGCCGGCTACTTCCCGGGGCGGGGCTGGCGGCGGGCGGTGCGGCGGCGACGCAGCCCGCGCAGCGTGCGGACGGCGACCAGCAGCTCGGCGAGCTCCTGCCGGTCCCCCGCAGCGATGTCGGCCAGCTGGGCGGCGGCGCGCGCCTGCGTCGCGTTCCAGCGCCGCGCCCAGGCCGCCACCAGGGCGTCGGGCGCCTCGGAGTCAGACTTGCGCAGGCTGAGCACGTCCTCGGTCAGCGCCGCCTGCTCCATCGCCAGGTCGTCCCGCAGCGACGCGCGCGCCATGGACGGCCAGCGCCGGTCCCGGGGGAGGGCGATCACCAGCTCCCGGAGCGGCGCCAGCCCCAGCCGCTCGGCCACGCTCTGCATCACCTGACCGGCCAGCGCGACCGGCGCTCCCGTCCGCTCGGTGACGACGGCGAGGTCCAGCGCGGCGGGGAGCAACGGGGCTGCGGCGACCTCCGCTGCGAGCTCCGCCGGGACCCCGGCCTGCTGCAGCCGGGTGGCCCGCGAGGCGTAGGCCGCCGCTTCGTTGCCGAGCAGCCAGCCGGGCAGCCCGGCCCGGACCTCGGCCACCGGCGCGACGAACCGGTCCCTCACGTCGGCGAGCGACGGCGCCGTCTCCGCGGCCAGCTCCGGCTGGCGCAGCAGCCACCGGGCGGCCCGCTCGGCCAGGCGGGTCGCCTCGGTGCGGAGCTCCACCTGCGTGGCGGCCGCGACCTGGTTGTCCAGGGGCCGGACGGCGTCCCACATCCGGTCCACGTCGAATACCGCGCGGGCGACGGCGTGCGCCAGCACCACTCGCGCCAGCGGGACGCCGGTCTCCTGGACCAGCCGGAACAGCCCCGTGACGCCGGCGATGTTGACGGCCCGGTTGGTGAGTGCGGTGGCGACGATCTCCCGCCGCAGCGGGTGCCCGGTGATCGCCTGCGGGAAGCGCTCCCGGATCTGCGCCGGGAAGTAGCCGGTCAGCAGGCCCTCGAGCGCCGGGTCGTCGGGCAGCTCGGAACGCAGGACGACCTCGCCGGTGTCGAGCTTGGCGTAGGCGAGCAGCACGGAGAGCTCGGGGCTGGTCAGGGCCTGCCCGTCGCGGCGCCGCTCGACCAGTGCGCGCTCGTCGGGCAGGGCCTCGACGCTTCGCACCAGCCGACCCGAACGCTCCAGCGCCCGCAGGAAGCGCTCGTGCGCGTCCAGCAGGCTGCGTGCCGAGGTCGACTCGACGGCGAGGGTGGCGTTCTGCGCGTGGTTGTCGCTCAGGACGGCGGCCGCCACCTCGTCGGTCATCTCCCCCAGCAGCCGGGCGCGGCCCGGGACGTCGAGCTCGCCGTCGTCCACGGCCCGGTTGAGCGCGATCTTGATGTTGACCTCGTGGTCGGAGGTGTCGACGCCGGCGGAGTTGTCGATCGCGTCGGTGTTCACCCGGCCACCGCTCAGCGCGTACTCGATCCGGCCCCGCTGGGTGAGGCCGAGGTTGCCTCCTTCGGCGACCACGCGCGCGCGCAGGTCCCGGCCGTCGACCCGGACGGCGTCGTTCGCCTTGTCCCCGGCGTCCAGCGCGCTCTCCGTCGAGGCCTTGACGTAGGTCCCGATCCCGCCGTTGAAGAGCAGGTCGACCGGCGCCAGCAGCACCCCCCGGATCAGTTCGACCGGCGAGAGGCTCTCCACCCCGTCCGGCAGACCGAGGGCGGCGCGCATGGGCTCGGAGACCGGGATCGACTTGGCCGTCCGGGGCCACACCCCGCCCCCGGCGCTGATCCGTGAGCGGTTGTAGTCGGCCCACGAGGACCGCTGCAGCGCGAACAGCCGGCGCCGCTCGGCGAAGGAGGCGGCCGCGTCCGGAGTGGGGTCGACGAAGACGTGCCGATGGTCGAAGGCGGCGACCAGCCGGATGTGCTCGGACAACAGCATGCCGTTGCCGAAGACGTCTCCGGACATGTCGCCGATGCCGGCGACGGTGAAGTCCTGCTTCGCGACGTCGACGTCGAGCTCGCGGAAGTGGCGCGTGACCGATTCCCAGGCGCCGCGGGCGGTGATGCCCATCGCCTTGTGGTCGTAACCCACCGACCCGCCCGAGGCGAATGCGTCCCCGAGCCAGAAGCCGCGCTCGATCGCCACGGCGTTGGCCAGGTCGGAGAAGGTCGCCGTCCCCTTGTCGGCGGCGACGACGAGGTAGGGGTCGTCGCCGTCGTGCCGCAGGACCTTCTCGGGCGGGACGACCTTGCCGTCGACCAGATTGTCGGTGAGGGCGAGCAGGGCGCCGACGAACAACCGGTAGCAGGCCTGACCTTCGGCGAGAACCGCGTCGCGGGACGCTCCCTCGCCCGGCGGGTTCTTGACGACGAAGCCGCCCTTGGCGCCGGTCGGCACGATGACGGTGTTCTTCACCATCTGCGCCTTGACCAGACCCAGGACCTCGGTGCGGAGGTCCTCGCGGCGGTCGGACCAGCGCAGCCCGCCCCGCGCGACCGCCCCGAACCGCAGGTGGATGCCCATGACACGCGGCGAGCTCACCCACACCTCGTGCGCTGGTCGGGGCTCTGGCAGGTCCGGCACGGCCGCGGGGTCGAGCTTGAGCGCCAGCGCTGGGTGGGGGGGCGAGGACATGGCGTAGTACGTGGTCCGCTGGGTGGCGGTGACGGCGGCCAGGAGCGAGGTGAGCACCCGGTCGGCGTCGAGGGACGCCACCTCGCCGATGGCCCGGCCCAGTGACTCGACCAGATCCCGCTGCCGCTCCGCGCGGCTGGCGTTGCGGCCCGGCGAGAACCGCGTCTCGAACAGGGCGACCAGCCGGCCCACGACGTCGGGATGGGCGGCCAGCGTCTGCTCCACGTAGCGCTGGCCGAACGGCAGGCCCGCCTGTCGCAGCCACTGCACGTAGGCGCGCACCACGGTGACCTGCCGCCAGTTGAGGCCGGCGAGCATCACCAGGGCGCCCAGTCCGTCGTCCTCGGTGTCGCCCCGCCAGACCGCGGCCACCGCCTCGGTGAAGCGTTCGGGCAGCGACCTGAGCAGCGGCAGCTCGACGGCGGGGACGGTGATCCCGAAGTCGTAGATCCAGGACGGCGGGGCCCCGATGCGGTCGATCTCGTAGGGCCGCTCGTCGACGACGTCGACGCCCATGTGCTGCAGGACGGGCAGGACGTCGGACAGCAGCAGCCGCTCCCCGACCCGGTAGACGGTGAGCCGGCGGTCGCCGGGCACGGCGCCGCGCGAGCTCCACAACCGCAGCGCCAGCTGCCCCTCGGCCAGTCCGTCCAGCCGGTCGAGGTCGTCGACGGCCTGCTCGGCGGAGAAGTCCTCCTGGTAGGCGGCCGGGAAGGCGTCCGCCACCCGCGAGAGCAGCCGTTCCGCCTCGTCGCCGTGCCGGGCGGCCAGCGCGTCGGCGAGTTCGTCGGTCCAGCTCCGCGCCGCTGCGGCCAGCTCCGCCTGCAGGGCCTCGACGTCGACGACCATCGCCTTCGGCGTGCCGCGCCTGCCCACCGGCACCCGGACGACGAAGTGCAGACGGGCCAGCACGGACTCGGTCGACCGCGCGGTGTACTCGACGCTGGTGCCGCCCAGCCGCTCCAACAGCAGCTGCTGCATCGCCAGCCGGACCTCGGTGGTGTAGCGGTCCCTCGGCAGGTAGACCAGGGCCGACCAGAACCGACCGGTCGGGTCCTGCCGCAGGAACAGCCGGGTCTGGCGCCGTTCCTGCAGGTGCAGCACGGCCAGTGCCACGGGCAGGAGCTCGTCGGCGCCGACCTGCAGCAACTCGTCGCGCGGATAGGTCTCGAGGACGTCCAGCAGCTCCTTGCCCGTGTGGCTGTCGACGGGCACGCCGGAGCGGGCGACCACCTCGGCCACGCGCCGGCGCACCAGCGGGACGTCGAGCACGCTGCTGGTGTAGGCGGCCGAGGGGAACAGGCCGACGAAGCGGTACTGGCGGGCGGCGCCGCCGTCCCCCGTGGGGAGGCTCACCGCGATCAGGTCCAGCCACGCCCGGCGGTGCACCGGCGACCGGGCGTCGGCCTTGGTGACGGCGATCAGGTGCGATCGTGGCGCCCGGGCGGCCTCCGGCAGCACGGCGGCTCCGCCGGTGACGGCAGCGCTCATGTCCGTGTCGCTGCGCAGCACCCCGAGGCCGGTCCCCGGCACGGCGCGGACGGCCGGCTTGCCACGGACTGCGACGAGGTCGACGTCCCGGGCGCCGAGGAAGACGAAGTTCCCGTCGGCGAGCCACCGCAGCAGGGCGGCGGCCTCGGCCGGGTCGTCCGCCGGGTCACCGACCGGGTCACTGGCCGGGTCGTCCGCCGGGGCGCCGGCACCGGTCGATGCGAGCTCGTCGAGTCGCCCGGCGAGTTCCAGCAGCCGGGCCCGGAGCCGGTGCGCGTCCTCGTCCACGGCTCGCACGTCGTCGAGGACCGTGCGCAGCCCGGCGACGAGGTCCGCGGCGGCCTCGTCGTCCAGCGGACCGTCGAGGACCACGGCCATCCACGACTCGGTCAGCGCGTCGGACCCGCAGTCGGTCGCCGACGCGCTGTCGCAGAAGGCCTTGAGCCTGCCGGTGAGGTCACGGCGCACCACGACGACCGGATGGACGACGTGGGCCAGATCGATCCCCTGCCGGACGACCTCCGCGGTCACCGAGTCGACCAGGTAGGGCATGTCGTCGGTGACGACGCGGACGATCGCCCGCCCCCCACGGCCGTCGGCCGGCCGGTGCACGTCCACGCTGGCCGAGCCGGGCGGGCGCACCTCGGCCAGGCGGAGGTGGCCGATGGCGAGGGCCGCGATCTCCGCGGGGTCGTGGCCGAGGACCTCGGCGGCGGGCTCGCTCCAGTAGTACCGCCGTAGGAGGACGGGCAGGTCCTCGGGCGGGAATCCGCTGGGGAGCGGGTCGTTCCCGGCGAGCCCGGCGACGGCCGTGTCGGCGGCACGGGTGAGCAGCCGGCGCTTCTCGTCGCGGGCGGCCTCGAGGGCGGCGAGCTCGTTCAGGGAGGCGCCGTCCGATCCGCGCGCCGGGATCGCCGGCGCGGCGGTGGTGCTGGGCATGTCAGCCGACGCTACTGCGAACCGCTGGAGCCGTCACGGCGACTCGGCGGGCGTTATCCACCCGTGCCCGGTACGGCTCAGCGGTCCAGGAGCTGATCGGCCACCCATCCGACGACGGCGAGGATCAGACCGCCCACGATGGCCGTCACGACCCCGTCGATGGACAGCCGATCGGTGAGCCCGGCGGTGAGGGCGAGCAGCACCGCGTTGACGACCAGGAGGAAGAGCCCGAGCGTGAGGACGACGAAGGGCAGCGCCAGCGTCCGCAGGATCGGACCGACGATCGCGTTCACCACGCCGAAGAGCAGCCCGATCCACAGGTAGGTGCCGAACTCCCCCAGCGGCCCTGCCGGGTTGGGCAGCACGTCGAGTCCGGGCAGCACGTCGAACCGCGTGAGGACGAAGAAGGCCGCCGCCAGGATCACGACCTTGAGTGCGAACTTGATCACGGCCGCACGCTAGCGGCGGCGGTACGCCGAACGGGGGATATCGGCCGGTCTGGCCCGTCTAGCGTCCGGTCTAGACGATGACAGACGGCTCTCGACAGCCGCAGAATCCGTCGGTGACCAGCGCCGACGTCCAACTCGAGCTCCGACCGCCACTATGGGCCCGGGTTCGGGTCGTCGCGTTCCCCATCCTCGTGGCGTTCGGCAGCCTCTCCGGCGCCGTCCCGCTGCGCGGCGACCCCGGCCCGGCCGTCCGTCTGTTCTTCTGCCTGTTCGCCGCCGCCCTGGGGCTGGCGGCTGTTCCGGCTCGCGGCGATCGGCACGCCCGACGGCCGCCTGGTGGTCCGGAACCGCTGGCACGACCGGGCCGTGCAGCGCGACGACATCGCGGAGGTCTCAGTCTGTGGAGTGCACCGGGGCGGCTTCGGGAGTTCCTCGAACTCACCCTCCGCGACGGGCCCACGCTGCGACTGGACGTCACCGAGGCACCGTTGAGCCCTCGTCGGCTCGAACGTCAGGCGGCCGAGGTGCGGCAGTGGGTGTCCGGCCGACCGCAGCCGTTCCTCTGACACGGGACACGCGCTAGGTCGTTCTACCGACGTCTACGGCGCTGGCTAGAGAACGACATACGCTGCTCGACATGGATCCGGTGCGGAACCCCTACGCTCCGGGCGCCGGTCAGCGGCCGCCGGAGCTGGCCGGCCGCGACACCGAGCTCTCGGCCTTCGACGTCGTCCTGGAGCGCATCTCGCACGGCCGTCCCGAGCGCTCCCTCGTGCTCACCGGACTGCGGGGCGTGGGCAAGACCGTGCTGCTCAACCAGCTGCGCTCGGCCGCGATCTCCCGCGGCTGGGGCACCGGGAAGATCGAGGCCCG
>JALYMS010000052.1 GCA_030773535.1 Actinomycetota bacterium
GCCGCCGGCCGGGGCGACGGGAGCCGGGGCCGCAGCCGGTCGGGCAGCCCCCGGGGCCGCACCCCTCGATCGAAGAAGCAGCGCCGGAACCGGCGGCTGAAGGCCCTCGCGGCGCTGACCGCCGGGATGCTGGCCCTGCTCGGAGTGTTCGTCGGCGTCGTCTACGCGAGTACCTCCGTGCCCAGCCCGGACTCGATCACCAGCGCGCAGACCACCGTCGTCTACTACTCCGACGGCGTCACCGAGATGGCCCGCCTGGGCGACGAGAACCGGACCAACGTTCCCCTGGCGGAGGTCTCGGAGCCGGCCAGGAACGCCGTGCTCGCCGCCGAGAACCGGGAGTTCTACAGCGATCCCGGGATCTCCTTCACCGGCATCGTCCGGGCGGCGTGGAACAACGCGACCGGGGGCTCGACCCAGGGTGGGTCCACGATCACCCAGCAGTACGTGAAGAAGGCGATCCTGGAGAATTCCGAGCAGACCTTCGGCCGCAAGTTCCAGGAGCTCTTCCTGGCGATCAAGCTGGACAACAACTACTCGAAGGACCAGATCCTCGAGAACTACCTGAACACCATCTACTACGGCCGCGGCGCCTACGGCATCGAGTCGGCGGCCAACACCTACTTCGGTGTGCCCGCCGCCGAGCTGACCGCGCAGCAGGGGGCGGTGCTCGCCGTCCTCATCCGCAGCCCCTCGCGGTACGACCCCGAGGTGAGCCCGGCCGATGCCACCGACCGGTGGGGCAAGGTGCTCGACGCCATGGTCGACGAAGGCTGGCTGACCCCGGAAGAGCGCGCGGCGTCGGTCTACCCCCCGGTCCTGCCCAAGGCGACCGCCTCGCTGGGCATCCCCGCCGGCCCCGAAGGGCTCATCGTCCAGCGGGCCATCAACGAGCTCGAGGGCAAGCACGGCTACGACGAGCAGCAGATCCGCGCCGGCGGTCTGCGGATCACCACCACCGTGGACAAGGCCTACCAGGACGCCGCCTTCTCCAGCGTCGCCGAGGTGATGGAGGGCGAGCCGGAGCCGCTGAAGGAGGCGCTGGTCGCCGTCGACCCGCGAACGGGCGCGGTCCGCGCCTACTACGGCGGCGAGTCGGGCACGGGCAACGACTACGCAAACGCCCAGCGGCAGCCGGGTTCGTCCATCAAGCCGTACGTGCTCGGGACAGCGCTGGAGCAGGGCATCAGCGTGACGGCTCGGCGCGACGGCAGCTCACCGCAGCGGTTCCCGGACCGCGAGGCCCCGGTGCGCAACTCGGGTGGTGCCTCGTGCGGGGCCTGCACGCTGCGGGAGGCGATCACCCGCTCGTTGAACACCACGTACTACGGGCTCGCCTACGAGGTGGGTCCGGAGAACGTGGCCGCCTTCGCGCGGAGGGCAGCCGGGCTCCCCGACGTCTGGGAAAGCGGAGGGCTGGAGGGCAAGACGACGCTGGCCAACCCGACCAGCGGCAATGTCGGCTCCTCCGTCGGCATCGGCGAGTACGAGATGCGCCCCATCGACCAGGCCGTGGGGTTCGCGACCTTCGCCAGCGGTGGCATCCAGCGTGACCCCTACTTCGTCGCCAAGGTGATCGACAGCGAAGGGGCCCTCCTGCTGGAGACGGTCCCCGATCCCGGTGAGCAGGTCATGTCCGCCGAGGTGGCCAGTGACGTGACCTACGCCATCAAGGAAGTCGCCGCGTACTCGAAGCGGTCGCTCGAGGACGGCCGGGAGGTGGCCAGCAAGACCGGCACGGTGGGCTCCTCCGACGAGGACAACTCCGACGCCTGGATGGTCGGGTACACCCCGTCGCTGTCGACGGCCGTGTGGATGGGCAACGACAACCCCTCGGACCCGATCGTCGACCTACGGGGCCGGATCATCTACGGCTCCGGGCTTCCGGGCGCCATCTGGCAGCGCTTCATGAGCACGGTGCTCGCGGGGACGCCCGAGGAGGACCTGCCCGACCGGCCGAGCTTCCAGGGCGACAGCGGCAAGGGCGTCGCGGCGCCCACGACGAAGGCGCCCCGGCGGACGTCCGATGCGGCGCCGGCCCCGGCCACGCAGGAGACCACCTCCGCGGAGGAGACCGTCACGGAGGAATCGACGGCGACCACCAGCACGGCGACCACAGAACCGACGCCCACGCCCGAGCAGGGCCTCCCGGCGCCGGTGGCGGGCAGCGAGAACGGGAACGGGAACGGGGACGGGAACGGGAACGGAAACGGCGACGGCGACTGACGCCGTGATCCGGGACGAGCGGCCGCGGCACGGCACACTGGCGCCGTGACGCAGCCGCCCTCCGACGGCCCCTCCATCGACCCTCTCCGGAGCGTCGCGGAGGGGCCGTCGTCGTCCCCGGGGCCGGGAGCGCGCAGGGGCCCTCGGCACCCGGACCGCGTGGTGCCCAGCTGGACCGACCCGGTGGCGGCCCAGGCGAGCGAAGCCGTCGGGGGGCCATGGGGACGGCACGCCGTGACCGGTGCGTCCCTCTTCTGGACCCCGCTGCGGATCTGCCTCCTGTTCACGACGTTCGTGCTGGCTCTGGCGTGGATCAAGCAGGCACCGTGTGCCGCTGGTGACTGGAGCGGGTCCAAGCAGTACACCCACCTCTGCTACTCCGATGCCGTGCCACTGTTCGGTCTGTACGGACTCGACGCCGGCAACCTGCCCTACCTCGACAGCCGGGTCGAGTACCCCGTACTCACCGGAGGGTTCATCGCGCTGGCCGCGGCGATCTCGCGTGGCTACGACCACGTGGCCGACGCCGTCGGGCTTCTGCCCGATCTGGCGCCCGTGCACAGCTACACCCTGGTGACCGCCCTGCTGCTCTCGGTCTGCGCCCTGCTCGTCACGCGCGCTGTGCTCGGGCTGGCCGGGCGCCGTCCCTGGGACGCCGCAATGATCGGTCTGTCGCCCGTCCTGCTGGTGCATGCCTTCACCAACTGGGACCTGCTGGCGGTCGCACTGGCGAGCTACGGCTTGCTCGCCTGGGCCCGGCGCCGGTCGGTGCTCGCGGGCGTGCTGCTCGGCGCCGCCGTCGCGGCCAAGTTCTATCCCTTCCTGCTGCTGGGCGCCCTGTTCTTGCTCTGCCTCCGCGCCGGGCGCCTGGGCGAGTGGGGAGTGACCGCGCTCACCGCGGCCGGCACCTGGACCGCCGTCAACCTGCCAGTCGCCCTCCTGGCGCGCGACAACTGGGCTTGGTTCTTCGTATTCAGCCGGGAGCGTAGGGCGAACCCGGAGTCGCTGTGGAACATCGCGCTGCACCTGAGCGACCACCGGCTGCTGGACGGTCGGCTCGCCGAGGGCGAGGTCCCCACGGTGCTGAATGCCACGGTGGCCGTCGCCCTGCTCGTCCTCGGCGCGGGAGTGGCCTGGCTCGTGCTGGCGGCCCCGGTGCGCCCCCGGGTGGCGCAGGTGGCGGTCCTGCTCGTCGCCGGCTTCCTGCTGCTCAACAAGGTCTGGAGCCCACAGTTCTCGTTGTGGCTGCTGCCGCTGGCGGTGCTCGCCCGTCCGCGGTGGCGGTCACTGCTGCTGTGGCAGGCCACCGAGGCGCTGGTATGGGTCGTCACGATGTTGCACTACCTCGGGACGGCCAACCGGGGGATCGGGGTCGAGTGGTTCTTCCTCGGCGTTCTCCTGCGCGACGTTGCCGTCCTGGTGCTCATGGCGCTGGTCGTGCGGGACGTCCTTCGGCCCGACGGGGACGTCGTCCGGACCAGCTGGCCGGGCGTCGACGACCCGGCCGGAGGCGTCCTCGACCATGCCCCTGACCGGGTGGTTCTCAAGGGCCTCCGGCCCATCACATTGCGATCCTCCGGATCGCACCGCCATGACATTGCGACCGTCCCGGTCGCACCACGGCCAGGAGCCGTTCCCGACCTGAGCTGAGCCACTGCCTCACGCCTGCTCGGACCCTCCGGGGCCCACTCGGCGCGACAGTGCGCATCCCCACCTCAGTCGGTCAGGGCTTGTCGGAGGACTTGGATCTCCTCGGCGTGGGCGGCGGCGTCCCCCGGGGTCTCGAGGACGGTCGGGCAGTCCGCGGACCGCGCCACCTCGACCAGGAGCTCCAGCGGGATCTCGCCTCCGGCGAGCGGCGCGTGCCGGTCGCGGCTGGAGCCGGCCGGGTCGCGGCTGTTGTTCAGGTGCACCAGGTCCACCCGGCCGGTGATGGCGCGGATGTCGTCGACGGCGGTCGCGAGGTCCCAGCCGGCCGCCCACACGTGGCAGGTGTCCAGCACGAAGCCGGCGCTGAACTCGCCCACCGCCTCCCACAGCCGGGCGACGGCGTCGAGGTCACGCGCCATGGCGTTGCCGCCACCGGCGGTGTTCTCGATGAGCAGTGGGAGCGGGAAGCCCCCGTTTCTCGCCTGGTAGGTGAACGTCTTCCGCCAGTTGTCCACACCGACGGCGGGGTCGTCCTCGGCGAGGACGTGGCCGCCGTGCACGACCATCCCGCGGGCGCCGATCGCCGACGCCGCCTCGGCGTGCTGGGCGAGCAGCTTCCGGCCCGGGACGCGGATCCGGTTGTTCGTCGACGCCACGTTGAGCATGTAGGGCGCGTGCACGATCACCATGACGTCGCTCCGCCGCAGCGCCTCGGCGTCCGACCGCGGCCGTGGGCTCTTGTAGCTCTGCGGATCGGTGAGGAAGAGCTGCACGCCGTCGGCGTCCATCTCCGCCGCCGCAGCCAGGGGGCCGCCGTTCTCCAGGTCACCGTCCGTGGTCAGCCCGGGACCGACGTGTACGCCGATCGGGTGCTTGCTCATGCGGCTTCCGGGTGCACGAACAGGGGACAGGTCACGCTCGGCGACCCTAGTTCGGCCGCGAAGTCACGTTTACCCGTATCGCCAGCGTCACATCATCGTTGATGCACGTGACGTGGGTCACTCCCCGGTAGGTGAGGTCGTGTCCCGGTATCGGGGCTGGAGGTGGAGCAGAAGATGGCAACCGGTCGAACCCGCCGGACCGCTCGGCGAGGGATCGCTGCGGCGATGCTCGGGTGGCTGGGCATCACCGGAGCCGCCGTGCTGCTGGCGCCCGGAGCGAGTGCCGCCCCGTCGGCGACGGTCGAGATCCGCACCGTCACGCCTCCCGCCGCGAGCGTCGACCCCGGCGGCCGGGTGACCTTCGTGAACAAGGTCGACAGCTACTCCTCCGGTGCCGACCTGGGCGCGCTCGGAACGTTCTCCGCGACGGTGAACACCGACGTCTCGGTCACCTTCTTCGGGCAGCGCCGGGATCTGCAGTTCGACCAGACGGCGGCGTGGACCTTCACCGCCCCCGCCACCACGGGTCAGATCACCTACACGTACCGGATCGTCCCGGCGGCCGGAACTCCGGCCGCTGTCGTCAACCAGGTCGTGAGCACCGTGGCCGCCGGTCTGCCCGCGCTGCCGGCCCCCACGCCGTATGTGGTGCAGACCATCGCGCCCAACCTTCCGACGCTGTCCGGGGTGGGGCTGCCGCCGCTGCCGCCTCTGCCGTCGCTGCCGCCGGTGACCCCGGCGCCGCCTCCGCCCGGCTCGCCGCCCCTGCCGCCC
>JALYMS010000053.1 GCA_030773535.1 Actinomycetota bacterium
GGAGGCCGGGTAGGGGTCGAGGTCTTCCGAGGATGGAGGTTCCTACACCGACCCATCCGAAAGACCTCGACGTGCTTGACGCTACCTTCGCGCGCCCTGACCTGACCACGTTCTGCCACCTCGACGAGCTCGGCCTGGAAGTGACCGGGCAGCGGCTCGAGCCACACATGGCCGTCTTGGCCTGTCGGGTCGTCGAGGCCGACCAGTGGTGCCGGCGCTGCGGGTGCGAGGGCACCGCCCGGGACACCGTGACCCGGCGGTTGGCGCACGAGCCGCTGGGCTGGCGACCCACGACTTTGCTGGTCACGGTTCGCCGCTACCGGTGCAACGAGTGCGGGCACGTCTGGCGCCAAGACACCAGCCGGGCTGCCGAGGCCCGGGCGAAGCTGTCCCGCCGCGCGCTGCGCTGGGCACTGGAGGGGTTGGTGGTCCAGCACCTCACGGTCACTCGGATCGCGGAGGCCCTCGCGGTGTCCTGGAACACCGCGAACACCGCTGTCCTGACCGAGGGCCGACGAGTCCTTCTCCATAACGCCAAGCGGTTCGACGGCGTGCAGGTCATCGGCGTTGATGAGCACGTGTGGCGCCACACCCGCCGCGGCGACAAGTACGTCACCGTGATCATCGACCTGACCCCGATCCGCGACCGGACCGGGTCCTCGCCGCTGCTGGACATGGTCGAGGGCCGCTCGAAGCAGGCGTTCACCACCTGGCTCAGGCAGCGGCCCGAAGCCTGGCGCAAGGGGCTGGAGGTGGTGGCGATGGATGGGTTCACCGGCTTCAAGACCGCCACCACCGAGGAGCTGGCTGAGGCGACCGCGGTCATGGACCCCTTCCACGTGGTTCGCCTGGCCGGTGAGGCATTGGACCGCGCCCGGCGCCGCGTCCAGCAGGACCTCCACGGCCATCGCGGCCGCAAGCACGACCCCCTCTACCGCGCACGACGGACCCTGCACACCGGCGCGGACCTGCTCACCGACCGGCAGCACCAGCGCCTCACCGTGTTGTTCGACGACGAAGAGCACGTCCAGGTCGAGGCCACCTGGGGCATCTACCAGCGCATGATCGGCGCCTACCGCGAACCCGACCGAGGGAAGGGCCGCCAGCTGATGAGCAGCCTGATGAGGCGCTCAGCCGCGGCGTCCCCGCCGCCCTCACCGAACTCATCACCCTCGGGCGGACCCTGAAGAAGCGCGCCGAGGATGTCCTGGCCTACTTCGACCGAACCGGCACCAGCAACGGCCCGACGGAGGCGATCAACGGCCGGCTGGAGCACCTGCGCGGCTCCGCCCTCAGCTTCCGCAACCTCACCAACTACATCGCCAGATCCCTGCTCGAGACCGGCGGCTTCAGACCCCAACTACACCCTCGTTCGTGAAGAGCCCCGAATGTCTCATGACTCGTGTCCGTCATCTATGTAACGGAAGGGGCGTTCGGGCTACCGTCGCGGCATGGCGTTGGTCGGGTACGCGCGGGTGTCGACGCGGGACCAGCATCCTGAGGCGCAGGTCGACGCCCTGCGGGCCGCGGGGTGCGAGCAGGTGTTCACCGAGCACACGTCCGGCACGCTGGCCCGCCGGCCGGCGTTGGACAAGGCGCTGCGGTACCTGCGCGCCGGGGACACGTTGGTGATCACGAAGCTGGACCGGCTCGGCCGCTCGGTACGCAACCTCAAGAAGGTCGCCGAACTGCTGCACGAGCGGCAGGTCGGCCTGCGGGCACTGTCGCAAGGCATCGACACGACCACGCCGGGCGGTCGGCTGTTCTTCCACATGCTCGCCACGATCGCCGAGTTCGAGCACGACCTGATCGTCGAACGCACCCACGATGGGCTCACCGCTGCCCGCGCCCGCGGCCGCAAGGGCGGCCCGAAGCCGAAAATGACCCCGCACCGGATCACCCAGGCCCGCGCCCTGTACGACGCCGGCGAACTGACCGTGCAGGAGGTCGCCGACCTCCTCGGTGTCAGCCGACCCACGATCTACCGGCATCTGGACCCCGCGTCCCCCGGTCTCGCGCAGCCCGCGGCCGGATGAACGATGGCCGCCTCGGGGCAGGGACACGTGGACCGCTGGTCGGTGCTGCGCCCGCACCTCGAGGACGGCGTTCCGCTGGTCGGCGCCGCCGCCGACGCCGGTGTGCCGATCCGGACGGCACGGCGGTGGCTGGCCGCCTACCGGGCCGGCGGCCCTGCAGGGCTAAGGCGTCTGCCCCGGGCCGACCGGGGACAACGGCGCACACCGGCTGAGCTCGTCCGCGCGGTCGAGGGCCTCGCACTGCGCCGGCCCCGCCCCCGGACCGCGTACGTGCACCGGCAGGCGGTCGCGATCGCGGTCGAGCACGGTTGGCCCGTCCCGAGCTACAGCACCGTCCGCTCGATCATCACGGGTCTCGACCCCGGCCTGGTCGCCATGGCCCACCACGGACCGGCCCGCGTACCGGGACCGCTACGAACTCGTGTACCGCCGGCAAGCCGCCCGCGCGAACGAGCAGTGGCGGCCGACCACACCGAGCTCGACGTCATGGTGCTCGACCCAGCCGGCCGACCGGCGCGGCCGTGGCTGACCGTCGCGCTCGACGACTACAGCCGCGCCGTCACCGGCTACACCGTGTTCCTCGGCGCGCCGAGCGCGCTGCAGACCGCCCTCGCGATGCGGCAGGCCATCCGGCGTAAGACCGACCCGGCCTGGCGGTCTGCGGCCTACCGGACCTGCTCTACAGCGACCACGGCGTTGACTTCACCAGCTCCCACCTCGCCCAGGTCTGCGCCGACACCCACATCCAGCTGGTGCACTCCACACCCGGCGTCCCGCAAGGCCGCGGCAAGATCGAGCGCTTGTTCGGCACCATCAACACCGAGCTGCTGCCCACGCTGCCCGGGCACATCCCGCACGGCACCCACGGCCGTCCGGTCACCGCGCCGGCTCTCACCCTGCCCGACCTCGACGCGGCCCTGGCCCACTACCTCGTGCACACCTACCACCAGCGCCCGCACTCTGAGACCGGGCAACCCCCGACCCTGCGGTGGAGCGAAGGCGGCTGGCTACCGCGGCTGCCGGACAGCCTTGACCAGCTCGACATGCTGCTGCTCACCGTCGCCCGACCCCGGGTCGTGCACCGCGACGGCATCCACGTCCACGGCCTGCGCTACCTCGCGCTCGCCCTCGCCGACTACGTCGGCGAACCAGTCACCGTGCGCTACGACCCGCGCGACCTCGCCGAGGTCCGCGTCTTTCACGCCGACACCTACCTGTGCACCGCCGTCACCCCCGAACTCGCCCGCGACACCATCAGCCTGCGCGACCTGCAGGCCGCCCGCACCCGCCGCCGCCGCGACGTCCGCGCCCAGCTCGCCACCCGGCTCACCCTCGCCGAGCAGCTCCTGCCCACCAGCCAGGTGCGAACGACACCGACGCCGGCCGGCGGCCAAGTGCCCGCCCCAACGCCGGCGGCGCCGGTGCGCCGACTCAAGCTCTAGGAGGAAGACGAATGAGCATGCCCGAGACCCAGGCACAGGCTCAGTCCTCCCAGGCGGCGCCCGCCGGCCCGCGAGCACCAGAACCAGCGAACTTCCTGGTCACCAAGGAACACCGACGCTTCGTCGAGTTCGTCGAGGCCTGCCGCCGCTACCACTACATCGGCGTCTGCTGGGGACCACCCGGAGTCGGCAAGACCCTCTCCGCTCGGACCTACGCCCACGCCGACGAACTCCACCCCTATCTCGCCACGCGCTGGCACTACCACCGCCACCAACAGCCACCCACTGAGGTGCCCCGCGTGTCACGGACCGCGACCAAGTAGGGTCGGATCTGGAAGGTGGCAGGCAGAATGTCTCGGAAGAAGTACCGCAAGTTCAGTCCTGAGTTCCGCGACGAAGCCGTGCGGCTCGT
>JALYMS010000054.1 GCA_030773535.1 Actinomycetota bacterium
CCCGGCACTGCCCGCACACGGCCCGCCAGTTCAGGATCACGAAGTCGCCCACGGCCACGTTCGTGACACCCTCGCCCACGGCCGACACCGTGCCGGCCGCCTCGTGCCCGAGCAGGAAGGGGAAGTCATCGTTGATGCCGCCCTCGCGGTAGTGCAGGTCGGTGTGGCAGACCCCGCACGCCTGGACGTCGACGACGGCCTCACCCGGACCGGGGTCGGGCACCAGGATCGTCTCGACGCTGACTGGCGAACCCTTGCTGCGGGCGACGACGCCCCTCACCTCGTAGGCCATGGCCGAACGGTAAGGGGTTCGCCGCGGACCGGCCCCCCGAGATCGGACTCCACCGCGCCCGCCGGGCAGCGATACGGCTCTGCTCTGCTCCGTCGGCACCGGTCCGGGGCAGGATGGCGTGCACGACGGTAGGGGGGAGCTTCCGGTGCGGAAGATCATCGTGATGCTGTCGGTGTCCCTCGACGGCTTCTTCGCGGGCCCGGAGGGGGAGCTCGACTGGCACCTCGTGGACGACGAGCTGCACACGCACTTCAACGCCGAGCTGCGCGGCATGAGCGCCTTCCTCGACGGCCGCGTCAGTTACGAGGGCATGGCCGAGTTCGCCGGCATCTGGCGGGACATGCCCAAGATCGTCTACTCGAGGACCCTGGAGCGCGCCGACTGGAACACCACCGTGGTGCGGAACGTCGTCCCGGAGGAGGTGCGCGCCCTGAAGGCTCAGCCCGGCGGCGACATGGCGCTGGTTGGCGCCATCCTCGCTGCCGCGTTCCAGCGGCACGGTCTGGTCGACGAGTACCGGCTCTACGTCCACCCCGTCGTCCTGGGCGAGGGCAGGCCCCTGTTCGCGTCGGACTTGCCGTTGCGTCTGCAGCTGGTCCAGACCCGGACCTTCGGCAACGGTGTCGTGCTGCTCCGGTACGCGGTCGACCGGTAGCGCCCCGGAGGACCGGCCCGCTACCCGACGGCCGCCGCCGGCCTCGGTCGACTCATCCGACGTGCGCCGGAGCCCGACCCCCGACCGCTCGGCTGCCGCCCCGCCTGCCGACCAGCGAGCTGGCCACCGCCACCACGGTGAGGACGGCGGCGGCGAGCCAGGCCAGGTGGATGGCCAGTGGATGTGGCCAGAACATGGTGTAGCCGACGCCGGCGAGCGAAACCGCCAGGACGAGCACACCGGGCCACCACACGCGGCGCAGCGCTCCCAGCAGGGCTACCGCCGGCAGCCAGTAGGCCCACTGGCTCGCCGGGCCGCCGGCGCGGACCGCGTCGCCCAGGGTCCGGCCGCCGGGCAGCGCGTCGGTCCAAGGCGCGAAGAACATCGAGGCGCAGTGGAACACGAGCACCAGCAGGGCGATGCCGGCGAGCAACAGCTCGGCCGCGCGGAGCGGAACGGCGCGTCGGGGGAGGAGCGGCCTGCCGGTTCCCAGCCGGGCTGCACCGGCCAGGACCGCGACGCCGAGCAGGACGCTCCAGTAGACGGGCTGGTTCATCGCGGCTTCCTCGTCATGGGGTGAGAATCAGCTTTCCGGTGGTCCGCCGTGCCTCGAGGTCCTCGTGGGCCCGACGAGCCCGCTCGAGCGGATAGCGGGCACCGATGCGGATCTCCAGCTTGCCCACGGCGACCAGGTCGAGCACCCGCCGGGCCCGTTCCTGGAGCATGGCCGGCGTGCGGGTGTAGGTCTTCACGGTGGGGCGCTGCACGTACAGGGATCCATGGGTGGCCAGGGACTGCAGCGTCAGGGGTTCGGGCTGACCGCTGGCGGCGCCGTAGAGGATCATGCTGCCGGTCGGCCGGAGCGTCGTCAGACCGCGCAGGAACGTCGTCCGGCCGACCCCGTCGTAGACGACCGCGGCGCCTTCTCCGTCGGTGAGCTCGCGGACCCGGGCGTCGAAGTCCTCGTAGCCGACCACCTCGTCGGCGCCGGCCTCCCGGGCCAGCGCGGCCTTCTCCTCGGTCGACGTCGTGCCGATCACCCGGCCGCCGCGGAGCTTGACCAGCTGGGTGAGCAGGAGGCCCATGCCGCCGGCGGCCGCGTGCACCACGACCCAGTCACCGGGATGGACGGCGTAGGAGTCGGACACGAGGTAGTCGGCGGTGATGCCCTGCAGCAGCGCCGCCGCCGCCACGTCCAGCGGTAGGTCGGCCGGCACGGGCACGAGCCGCTCCCGTGGCGCACTCACCCGTTCCGCATAGCTGCCCGGGACGTTCATCCACGCGACCCGCTCTCCGGTGCCGGCGATGGTGCCCGCTCCCTCCGCGCCGGGGATCGCCGGTGCGGGACGGCCGTACCCCTTGCCCTCGCGCTCGTAGACGTCCATGTAGTTGGTGCCGGCCGCCTCGATGTCGACCAGCACGTCGCCGGGCCCGGGCTCGGGGTCCGGCACCTCCGTGAACGACAGGACGTCGGGGCCACCGTTCCGCTCGAACACGACTGCGCGCATGCGGCGATCCTCTCCCGTGCCCCTCCCGGCGGCAGCGGCGGGCCGTGGTCCGGGAACACCGAGCGCCGCGGAAGGGTCAGAGTGGCGTGACGTAGGCCCCGCTGATGCCGCCGTCGACCAGGAACTCCGCGGCCGTGATGAACGAGGAGTCGTCGGAGGCCAGGAAGGCGACGGCGGCCGCGATCTCGTCCGGTTCGGCGAAGCGGCCCATCGGGATGTGCACCAGGCGCCGGGCCGCGCGCTCCGGGTCCTTTGCGAACAACTCCTGGAGCAGGGGGGTGTTCACCGGCCCCGGGGAGAGCGCGTTGACCCGGATGCCCTCGCGCGCGAACTGCACCCCCAGCTCCCGGGACATCGCCAGCACCCCGCCCTTGGAGGCGGTGTAGGAGATCTGCGACGTGGCGGCGCCCATCCGGGCCACGAAGGAGGCGGTGTTGATGATCGAGCCGCGTCCGCGCGCCTGCATGTGCGGGATGGCGGCCTTGCAGCAGAGGTAGACCGACGTGAGGTTGACCTCCTGGACCCGCCGCCACGCGTCAAGGCCGGTCGAGAGGATCGAGTCGTCGTCCGGCGGCGAGATCCCCGCGTTGTTGAAGGCGATGTCGAGGCCGCCGAAGGTGTCCACCGCCGTCGAGAAGAGCGCTGCGACCTGCTCCGGCGAGGCTACGTCGACCTGGACGAACAGGCCGCCGACCTCCTCGGCGGCGGCCTTGCCGCTTGCTGGGTCGACGTCGCCGACGACGACGTGCGCGCCCTCCGCGGCGAACCGGCGGGCAGTGGCCAGTCCGATGCCGCTCGCCCCGCCGGTCACGACCGCCACCCGGTCGACAAGCCGGCGCACGATCGCCTGTTCCTGCCCGGGGACCACGTTCACCCTTCCGTCGCGATGAAGACGTTCTTCTCGTCCGTGAACGAGTGGAGCGCGTCGGGGCCCAGCTCACGGCCGAGACCTGACTGCTTGAAGCCGCCGAACGGGGTCGAGTAGCGCACCGACGAGTGGCTGTTGACCGAGAGGTTGCCCGACTCGATGCCGCGGGAGACCCGCAGCGCGGTGCCCAGGTCCCGGGTCCAGATCGAACCGGACAGGCCGTACTCGCCCTGGTTGGCGATGCGGACGGCGTCGGCCTCGTCGTCGAAGGGCACCACGGCGACGACCGGGCCGAAGATCTCCTCCGTGAGTGCCCGGTCGCGCGGGTCCGTGGGTGTCAGGACGGTCGGCGGGAACCAGAAGCCCGGCCCGTCGGGGGCGCTGCCCCGGAAGGCCACCGGGGCGTCGTCCCGCACGTATGAGGCGACGCGCTCCCACTGCGTCCGGCTGATCAGCGGCCCCATCTCCGCCGACTCCGACGACGGGTTCTCGACCCGGACAGCCTTGACCGCCGGTTCCAGCAGCTCGAGGAACTGGTCGTAGGCCGACCGCTGGACGAGGATCCGCGAGCGGGCGCAGCAGTCCTGGCCGGCGTTGTCGAAGACGGCGGCCGGCGCGGTCGCGGCCGCCCTCTCCAGGTCCGCGTCGGCGAACACCACGTTCGCGCTCTTGCCGCCCAGCTCGAGGGTCACCCGCTTGACCCGCGCCGCGCAGCCGGCCATCACGCCCTTGCCGACCTCGGTCGACCCGGTGAACACGATCTTGCGGACGTCCGGGTGCTCCACCAGCCGCTGTCCGACCACCGAGCCCTTGCCCGGCAGGACGGTGAGCACGTCCTCGGGCAGCCCGGCCTCCAGGGCCAGCTCGGCCAGCCGCAGGGCGGTCAGGGGCGTGAGCTCGGCCGGCTTGAGGACGACGGTGTTGCCCGCGGCCAGGGCCGGGGCGAAGGCCCAGCCGGCGATGGGCATGGGGAAGTTCCACGGCACGATCGCCCCGACGACGCCCAGCGGCTCGCGGAAGGTGAGATCGATCCCGCCGGCCACCGGGATCTGCCGGCCGAAGAGCCGTTCGGGAGCCGCGCTGTAGTAGGTCAGCACGTCGCGAACGTTGCCCGCCTCCCAGCGGGCGTTGCCGATGGGATGTCCCGAATTGCGCACCTCGAGCTGGGCCAGCTCCTCGACGTGCGCGTCGACCCGCTCGGCGAACCGGCGCAGCAGCCGGCCGCGATCGGCCGGGGCGACGTGCCGCCAGGACTCGTACGCCCGGTCCGCACGGGCGACCGCGGCGTCGGTCGCCGGGGCGTCGGCCAGGGAAACGCTCGTGAGCACCTGCTCGGTGGCCGGGTCGACGACATCGAACACGTCGTCGGAGACCGTGCTGCTCACAAGCGTTCGAACCCCCGGAAGCGCTCCCAGTCGGTCACTGCGCTGCCGTAGGCGGACAGTTCCACGGCCGCCATGTTGGCGTAGTGCTCGACCACGTCGTCGCCGAATGTAGTGCGCGCGAAGTCGCTGGCCCGCCACAGGTCCAGGGCCTCGGCGAGGCCGGTGGGCACGCGGGGAGCGTCCGGGTCCCCGTACGCGTTCCCCTCGTACGCGGGCTCCAGCTCCAAGCCCTCCTCTATCCCCGCGAAGCCCGCGGCCACGACCGCGGCGGTCGCGAGGTAGGGGTTCACGTCGCCGCCCGGGACGCGGTTCTCCAGCCGGAGGGAGGGACCGTGTCCGACCAGCCGGAAGGCGCAGGTGCGGTTGTCGCGGCCCCACCGCAGCGCGGTCGGGGCGAAGGAGCCCTCGACGTACCGCTTGTAGGAGTTGACATTGGGTGCGAGCAGCAGCGTGAGCTCGCGGATGTAGCGCAGCTGTCCGGCGACGAAGGACCTCCCCAGCGCGGACATGCCGTTCCCGTCGGCCATGACCATGGAGCCGTCGGTGCCGCGAACGCTGCAGTGGATGTGGCAGGAGTTGCCCTCGCGCTCGTCGAACTTGGCCATGAAGGTGAGGGCCACGCCTTCCTGCGCGGCGATCTCCTTCGCGCCGTTCTTGTAGATCACGTGCCCGTCGCAGGCCCGCATCGCCTCGTCGTAGCGGAAGGCGATCTCGTGCTGGCCGAGGTTGCACTCGCCCTTGGCCGACTCCACGACCAGGCCGGCCCCGGTCATGTCGTTGCGGATGCGACGCAGCAGCGGCTCGATCCGCGCGGTGCCCAGCATCGAGTAGTCCACGTTGTACTGGTTGACCGGCGTGAGGTTGCGGTAGCCGGCGCTCCACGCCTGCTCGTAGGTGTCCTTGAAGACGAGGAACTCCAGCTCGGTCCCGACGTAGGCGGTCAGCCCCGCGTCGGCCAGCCGCGCGGT
>JALYMS010000055.1 GCA_030773535.1 Actinomycetota bacterium
GCTCCCCTGCGACGAAGAAGTGCGAAGAAGCTCATCTCTTTCCTTTCGGCGCCGACCAATTCGAGCGCTTCTCCTACGCTGGTTATAACCCCGCGGCGCACGAAATGCTCCCAGCCGTGACGGTGACGGTGCTCACCGACAATTGAGTGACGGCGGTCACCGGAATGGCGCTCGTGGATGCTATTACGCCGACGATGCCGCCGCTTCCCCGCCCGGACCGGGCAGCTCCCGGCACCTGCGCAGGGCTGGCGGCACGCGAAAAATTTACTCCAGCGCTGATCTCCCGGTGCACCGGCAGCCAGCGAAAGGCTCGATCAGGTGATAAAAGGAAATGCGCCGTCGTATTGGCCCGAGTCAGCGCACGGCGAGACGGCGGAGCTCTTCCAGCATCACGTCGGGGTACTGCAATGGCAGGAAATGAGTGCCCATGAGCATTCGGAAACGCGCTCCGGGCACCGTACGTGCCGCCTTGCGCACGTCCTCGATGTCGACGAGCGAGTCGAATCGCCCCGCCACGAAGGTGACCGGACAGTCCACCCCTGACACGTCGAGCGGCGCATGGTCGGCCAGGGCGACCGAGCAATGGCGATACCAGGTCCAGTCGTGCCGGGAGAACTCGCGCAGCACGTCTCCGAGGGCGCCGGGGTGCGCCGCTTCCCTCGCCGGGCCCCGCGTGGCAGCGGGCCTGAGCAGGTCGTGCCAGTGCGGCACGCTGGCCAGGAGAACCGGCAGCAGTGGCCCGACCGCCGGGAGCAGCCGGGAGCTGAGCCGGCCCATCGGTGCCCGGAGGCGGCGTGGCACCCCGTACGTCGCGAACAGGGACGAGTAGCTACCACCCGGGACGCCGCCGACGGCGAGGATCCCGGCGACTCGCTCGGGGTCCTCCAGCGCCAGCTCGAACGCCACGTTCACGCCCAGAGACCACCCCACGAGGGCGGCCGCGTCGATGCCGAAGGCGTCGAGGACGGCGCAGGCGTCGTCGGCGTGGTCCTCCACCCGGACCCGGCCGGGATCGGCCGGGCGCCCGGACCCGCCGAGCCCCCGGTGGTACCACGAGACCACCCGGTAGCCGCTGTCCTTCCCGGTGAGCCGGGGCCACGCCTCGGGCGGCGCTCCGAGCCCGTTGCAGATCAGGACCGGCGGACCCGTCCCGTCGTTGCACCAGGCCCGGATCGGTGTCCCGTCGGCGCTGTGCACGATCGCGGTACTCACCGGCCGGAACGCTACTCCGGACCGGACCCCCCGCGCCCCGTGCCTCCGGTGGGTGAGCGGGTCGTCAGGCGATGCGACGCAGCCGCGTGATGGTCAGGCCGTTCTCGTCGAGCAGGTCGCCCATGATGCTCCCGAAGCGGGTCAGGTGCGGCGTAGCGAGGTGCGCGTCGAGGTGCTCGGCTGACTCCCAGTTCTCGTAGAAGTAGAACGTGCCGGGCTGTTCGACCGACTCGTGCAGGTCGTAATTGACGTAGCCCGCCTCCTGACTCGTCGGCTCGATCAAGGCCTCGAGCTCCTTGCGCAGCTCGTCCTCCTTGCCGGGCTGAGCACGCATGTGAGCGATGACGGTCAGCAGGTCACGGCGGTCCTCGGTGGGGGTGGACATGTCGGCTCCTTCGTCGTTATGGGAACCGGCCGGCGGGGCAACTCGGAGGCAGCCCGGCCGGCCGGTGATCACGAGGCGCGGTCGACCGCGAGCTCGCCGAGCTCGTTCCAGCCGTCCTGCGGGATGGTGAAGTTGATGATGCGCGGCGTCTCGACCAGGTACGGCGGGAGCGTCTCCTGCGCCTTGCGGAAGTGATCCCCGGTGACGTGCTCGCGTGCGGCGTCGTCGTCGCGGAACGCCTCGACCAGGACGTACTCCGTAGGGTCGTCGAGACTGCGGGACCAGTCGTACCAGAGGCAGCCCGGCTCGGCCCTCGTCGCCTGGGTGAAGTCCCGGCTGATCTCCGGCCACTCCTCGGCGAACTCCGGCTTCACCCGGAACTTGGCGGTGATGAAGATCATCGGTTCCAGTCCTTCCAGGGGGCGATCCGGTGCAGGCCGGTCAAGGGATGAGGATCGCGCGGCCGCGGACCTGGCCGGCCGAGAGGTCGTCGATGGCGGTCTGGAACTGATCCAGGGAGTACTTCGCCGTGTGCAGCGTGACCTTCTGCTGCGCGGTGAGGGCCATCAGCTCGACCAGGTCGTTGTAGGAGCCGACCAGGTTCCCGATGATGTTAATCTCGGTGGAGATGAGGTCGATCGTCGGCACGTTGATGTTCTCGCCGTAGCCGACGATGTGGTAGTCACCGGCCCGGCGGGTCATCGCGATGCCCTCCGACGTCGTGCCGTGCTCGCCGACGAAGTCGATGACCTGTTCGGCCCCGTGCCCACCGGTGAGCTCGAGCACCTGCTCGACCTGGGTGCCGTCGGCGACCACCCCGTGCTGCGCGCCGATGGACTCGGCCAGCTTGACCGCGTCGGGGTTGCGGTCGACGACGATGATCTCGGCCGGCGAGAGCGCGGCGAGCACCTGGATGCCGATGTGCCCGAGCCCGCCGGCGCCGATCATCACGCACCGGTCCCCCGGCCGGAGCTTCCGCGCGGACTTGGCCGCGGCGTGGTACGCGGTGAGGCCGGCGTCGGCCAGCGCGGCGACGCCCGCCGGCTCGAGCCGGTCGTCGATCCGGACCACGCTGCGCGCCGAGGTCTTGAGGTACTCCGCGTATCCGCCGTCGGTACTGATGCCCGGGAAGGCGTTGTTCTCGCAGTGCACGTCGTCGCCGAAGCGGCAGGCGCGGCACAGCCCGCAGGTCATCAGTGGGTGCAGGATGACCTTGTCGCCCTCGGCGACGTGGGTGACCGCACTGCCGACAGCGTGCACCCATCCCGCATTCTCGTGGCCGATCGTGTACGGCAGCGTGACGCCGGACTTCTCCGCCCACTGCCCCTCGAGGATGTGGATGTCGGTCCGGCACACGCCGGCTCCGCCGATCTTCACGATCACGTCGTGCGGACCGGTGATGTCCGGCGCCGGGATGTCGTCCATCCGGAGTGGCTCGTGGTACCCGACGACACGGACGGCCTTCATGAGCGGGATCCCTTCGGGTCGGTCAGCAGGGGAAGCAGGGGGCGGGTAGTGGTCTGGTCGTCCGCCCGGGGTATCTGGTCGGAATCCGACCCCGGGTAGCGGGTGCGGAGCAGGCCACGGCAGAAGTGCGCGTTCCCGTCGACCGAGATGCGCACCGAACGCGCCTTGCGCAGGAAGAGCGCCGCGGTCTGCCGGCTGGGCCGGGTGCCGTCGGCGTCGACCAGGACCGGCGCGGCCGGGTCCAGCGGCAGCCCGACGGTGGCCCGGCGGCGCAGCAGCGCCTCCGTCGCCGGGTCGCCCGGGGGCAGGTCGCCGAGAGCGAGGTCGACGACGTCGGTCTCCTCCAGCGACCGGTCGGCACGGAGCAGGCCGGTGACGGCCCGCTCCATCGCCGCGGTGTGCGCCTTGCGGGAGAACGTCGCGCGGAGTTCGTCGAGCGACTCCTGGGCCTCGTGTCCGAAGGTGCCGCGGTATCCGGCGCCCGCGGCCAGGCCACGGTTGATCAGATCGGAGTCGTGGTGGTCGTCGAGCTCGACGATCACCCGCTCGACGCCGGGCACGGCGGCCACCGCGTCGTGGGCGTCGGAGGCCATCAGGTAGGCGAAGTTGGGCGCGCAGAAGGACGTCGGCAGGCGCAGGTGCACCTCGACGCTCGATCCGTCGACCGACACCGAGCGGA
>JALYMS010000056.1 GCA_030773535.1 Actinomycetota bacterium
TCGACGACGGTGCGGACCAGGCGATGGATCGTCGGCACCGGCAACCGGCATGCCAGCGCAATCTCGCTGATCGACGACTCGCCGCCCGCGGCAACGACCGCCTCGAACACATCGAGGACACGGCCCACGGACTGCACTCCACCCTGCGGTGCGGCATCTCCCACGCGTCCGCTCCTCGTGGATCTCGCATGGCGAACAGGAAGTCACAGAATACGGAAAAGTGACTGTCGCACCCACCGTGCACTGACGCCGAAGGCCCCCGCCATGGCGTGACCGCATCCACCCCTCCATGAAGGAGCACGCATGAACGCCCCCCAAGTCGTCCTCTTCGACGTGAACGAGACGCTGTCGGACATGTCCCCTTTGGGCCGGCGTTTTCTCGACGTGGGTGCGCCCGAACTCACCGCCAAGGTCTGGTTCGCCTCGCTGCTGCGCGACGCGTTCGCCCTGACCGCCGCCGGGGGCACCGCCCCCTTCGCGACGCTCGGCACCGCAGGCCTCCGGAGCGTTCTCACGGGACAGCCCCTGACCCGTGATCTCGAGGCCGCGGTCGAACACGTGATGAGCGGTTTTCGCGCCCTCGGCGTGCACCCCGACGTGCCGGACGGCATCCGGGCGCTGAAGCAGTCCGGATTCCGGCTGGCCACCCTGAGCAACGGCTCGGCCGACGTCGCCGATCGGCTCCTCACGGACGCCGGCCTCCGGCAGGAGTTCGAGCACCTGCTCTCCGTTGAGGGAGCGGGCGTGTGGAAGCCCGCGCCGGGCTCCTACGCCTATGCGGCACGGACGTGCGCGGTGGAACCGGCGGAGGTCATGCTCGTGGCGGTGCATCCCTGGGACATCGACGGTGCGGCACGGGCGGGCATGAGCACCGCCTGGATCAACCGCGACGGCTCGCCCTACCCGGAGTACTTCACCGCTCCCACCCACACGATCTCCGCGCTGACCGAACTGCCCGCCCGGCTCAGCGAGTAGCGAGCGAGCCCTGCGCCGGTCGGGCAGGCGCCGGACATCGGTGCACCGGGGAGCTTGCGGCGCGAATGTCGCACCGGATGCTACTGGTGGCCGCCAGCACCGAGACCGGATGATGCCCCGTCCCCTCGCGCTGTCGGGCTCTCGGCCTCACTGCGTGCGGACGTACGGGGGTGCGGCGGGCGGGAATCACCATGCTCGGCGACGGCGCGCAGGCCGTCGAGATCGAGGACGACGATTCCACCCCGCCGCAGCTTGACCAGTTCGGCGGCACGGAGCTCGCCCAGCAGCTTCGTCGCCGTCTCGCGGGTGGTGCCCACCAGTTCGGCCAGCTGCTCGTGGGTGAGGCGGATGTGCGGCCCGCGCTGGGGGAACAGGCCCGTCTCCGGCGGCGCCGCGGTGGCCAGCCGGCACAGGAGGGCGGCGACGCGTTGCGGAACCGTCTTGAGCACGGTGTCGGCGAGCCGCTGCTCCACCTCGGCGAGGCGCCGGCCCAAACCGGTGATCATGCGGGTGGCGATCCGGGTGTCGGCCAGCAGCATGCTGCGGACGTCCTCCTCACTCATCAGGCAGAGGACGCTGGGCTCGAGGGCCTCGGCGAAACCCTCCCCCATGCGCTGACCGATGAGCTCCATCTCCCCGAACAAGGCGCCGGGTCCGAGGACGGCGAGCGTCAGGCGCCTGCCCTCGGGCGAGAGCCGGTAGATGCGCACCGATCCGGCCTTGACGATGAAGAGGATCGGATGCGGCTCGTGCGGCGACCACAGCAGCGTGCCCGCCGGCGCCGTCCGCATCGGGGCGTGCGCCGACAGGTTCGCCATCTCTTGCGGCGTGAGGTCCTGGAAGACCTCCACCTCGGATAGGCAGAACACGGGGGTGGTCGGAGACGGCGTGCTGCCGGCCTCGGCCGTCACGGTGCCCCCTTCCACCTGTCCGCGCGCGGCACCGAAGGGCCGGCCCCGGCGGCGTCCTCGCCTGCGCCCACTGTGGCATGCAGGGGATCAGAGAAGTGTGTCCTGGAACACATACGCCAGCACCGGCGGCGCCTAGCGTCCGGCTCGACGGGCGACCGCCGCCCGCAGGGTCAGGAGGACGAGATGCGCACGACGACGAGTGCAACCGCGGGGACGACGGCGCAGGGCGGCCGCGAAACCCTGGTCCGGCGGGTAACCGCGGGCGTGGCGGGTGGCCTGGCGGGAGGTGTGGTCTTCGGCCTGATGATGCAGGCCATGGGGATGATGGGAATGATCGCGCAGCTCGTCGGAAGCACGTCCACGGCGGTGGCCTGGCTGGTCCACCTCGCGATCTCCGCGTTCTTCGGCGCCGCCTTCGGGGCGGTGCTGGGCGGTCTCGTCAAGGGCCTGGGCAGCGGAATCGTCCTCGGCGCCGGCTACGGCGTCGTCCTGTGGGTGGTCGGCCCGCTGCTCCTCATGCCCGCCTTCATGGGGATGCCGGTCTTCGTCGTCGACCAGATGGCTCTGATGAGCCTGCTCGGCCACGTCATCTTCGGTGTGGTGCTCGGCGCGGTGGTGGGCGTTCTGCTGCACCGCCGGATGGCGTAGGCGCCGCGGTGGCGGGCGACGCGGGCCCAGCGCGGCGACGTAGGTCCCCGGTCCAGGGGCCGCTGCTGGAGGTCTACGTCACCGCCGGATGCCTCGGGTGCGTACGAGCCACAGAGCTCGTCGCTCATCTGCGCCGGACCCGCCCGGGCGCCGACGTCGAGAGGATCGACCTCGATCGGTCGCCGGAGGCCCGCCCGGCCGACCTCGTCGGCACGCCGACCTACCGTCTCGGTGGCCGGATCCGCTGGCTGGGCAACCCCTCGGCCGAGGACCTGGTCGCCGCCTGGGACGAGGAGGTAGGACGGAACGACGAGGCGTCGGACCGACGACACGGAGGAACAGAGGTGTCCCGGTGATCCGCCGTCACGGCGCGCTCCTGAGCCGGGGACTGGTGGCGCTCGCGCTGGGCCTGCTGACGGCCTGCTCGGCCGCTACAGGGTCCGGTGGGGGGCCGACCGCGACCGGCGCGACGGCGACCGCGAGCACGGCGGGTGCTGATGTCGCAGCCACCGCGGCCCTGACCCTGGACGGCCGCACGCTCGACGGCGCCCCGTTCGACTCCAGCCACCTGGCCGGCGGCCCTGCCGTGCTGTGGTTCTGGGCGCCCTGGTGCACGATCTGCCGCGTCGAGGCGCCCGAGGTGGCCGAGGTGGCCGGCGAGTACGCGGGCCGGGTGGCGGTGATCGGGGTGGCCGGACGCGGGGACGTGCCGTCGATGCAGGAGTTCGTCGCCGACACCGGTACCGGTTCCTTCCCTCACCTCGTCGACGAAGAGGGCCGGCTGTGGAACCGCTTCGGTGTGGTGTCCCAGCCTGCCTTCGTCTTCGTCGACCGAACCGGTGCGACCGAGACCTTCGCCGGGTCCCTGAGCGGCGAGGAACTGCGGGCGATCGTCGACGACCTGGCCTCGGGCTGACCGGCGATGGACCTGGGCCTGTTCGCGCTGGCTCTCGTGGCCGGAGCGGTGGCGGCGTTCAACCCGTGCGGCTTCGCCCTGCTGCCGGCCTACCTGGGGCTGCTCGTGGCCGCCCCGCGCGAGGGGCGGTCAGCGGCGCTGCGCCGGGCGCTCCGGTTCGCGACCGGGATGACCGTCGGTTTCGTCGGGGTGTTCGGACTGGCGAGCGTGATCATGGTTCCCGTCGCGGCAGCGCTCCAGCGGTACCTGCCGCTGCTGACGGTCCTCATCGGGGCTGTGCTCGTGACGCTCGGGATGCTGCTGCTGGCCGGGCGGAGGCTGGCACTGCCCGGGCTCACCGGGCGGGGCACGGCGCCCACGGGGAGCTGGCCCTCGCAGTTCGGCTTCGGCGTCTCCTTCGCTCTTGCCTCCCTGTCCTGCACGCTGGCGCCCTTCCTGGCCGTGACCGCCGGCTCGCTGCGTGCCGTCGGCCCGGTCGGCGTCGTCGGGGCCTTCCTGGTGTACGCGCTCGGCATGGGAACGGTGGTCCTCGTGCTGTCATTGGCCGTCGCACTGGCGCAGGGCTCCCTGGTGCGCTCGATGCGGCGGGCCGGGGCCGTGCTGAACCGGGGAAGCGGCGCCCTGCTGGTCCCGGCGGGGGCTTATGTCGCCTGGTACGGCTGGTTCGAGATCCGCGTGCTGACCGGGACGGCGGTCGGCGACCCGGTCGTCTCGGTCGGAGTCTCGGTACAGGCTTCGCTGACGCGGTGGGTGGCCGGGCTCGGGGCGGTGGGGATCCTCGTCCTCGCCGGTGCGGCGGCCGCAGTGGTGGTCGTCCTCGTCCGCCGGTCGCACCGCCCCCGGGCCCAGGAGCCGGCGCGATGACCCGACTGAGGGCGGCGGCCGGCGCGGCGGCCATCTTGTTCCTGGGCGCCTGCGGAGCCCCCGTTCCGTCCGTCCAGAACGGCGAGGTCCCCGCCGGCAGGGAGGGCGCAACGACGGCATCCGTCGTGCTGGAGGAGGTCGACGGCTCCGCTGCGGAGGACGTTCCCTCCGCGCTGGACAGGATCGACGACCCCGCGCTCCCCCAGCCCTTGGCCGACCCGGAGCAGGTGCGCAGCGGCGGGGTGCCGCCGGACGGCATCCCGCCGATCGACGTCCCGCGGTTCGTTCCCGCTGCCGGGGTCGATTGGCTGACACCGGACGAGCCGGTGCTGGCCCCGGCCATCGGCACGCCGGCCCGCGCCTATCCGGTGCGGATTCTGATATGGCACGAGATCGTCAACGACACCATCGACGGGCGCCCCGTCGTGGTCA
>JALYMS010000057.1 GCA_030773535.1 Actinomycetota bacterium
CCGGGCACGGCGGCCACCGCGTCGTGGGCGTCGGAGGCCATCAGGTAGGCGAAGTTGGGCGCGCAGAAGGACGTCGGCAGGCGCAGGTGCACCTCGACGCTCGATCCGTCGACCGACACCGAGCGGAGGAAACCGAGATCGGTGATCGGCTCGTCCAGCTCGGGGTCGACGACGGTGCCGAGCGCCGCGCGCACCTCACTGCCGAGGTCGGGCAGCACTGCTGTCATGGCGAACCTGCTCCTTCGACCTCAGACCGATGCCAGGTCGGCCGCGGCCGGCTCGCGCGGGCCGGTCTCGGTCTCGTCGGCGTCGGGCAGCTGCAGCTCGGCCGGCACCGGGATGTCGTAGAGCTTGGCCGCCGTGAGGCCGAGGATCTTCTTCTTCTGCGCGGTGGTCATCGGCGCGTACTCGGTCATGTCATCGGGGATCTGGAAGTCGACGAACATCTTCACCAGCCACTGCGGCGTCCACAGGGCGTAGTCGCTGGCGAACATGATCCGGTCCTCGCCGATCCAGTAGAGGAGCTCGCCCATGATCTGGGCGAAGTACCGCGGCCGGGTGTGCATGAAGGGGATCGCGACGGCGAGGCCGCCGTAGACGTTGGGCTCCTGGGTGGCGATCCAGCAGAAGTCCTCGAGGCGGGGCAGCCCGACGTGCTCGACGACGAAGTTCAGGTCGGTGAAGTCGGTGGCTGCGTGGTCGATGTCGGCGACGTCAAAGGCGTCGCGGTCCAGCGGCCGGATCGTCGGGCCCTTGTGCACGTGGATGTTCTTGATCCCGACCTCGCGGCAGACCTCGAAGTAGCGGTAGGCCATCGGGTCGTGGAGCTTCCAGCCTCGGGAGTCGCCGTGCCAGTCGGCGGTGTAGACCTTCACGCCCTTGAGTCCGAAGCGCTCGGCGTCCGCGCGCAGCTGGTCTAGCCCGCGCTCGCCGTCGCGCGGATCGAAGTAGTGGTTGTAGGTCAGCTTGTCCGGGTGCTTCGCGGCGAGGGTCGAGGCCTCGTCGGTCTGGCCGAAGCCCCGGTGGTAGAACTCGGCGAGCCGGGCCGGCTGGAAGATCGCGTGATCGACCATGCCGTCGCCGAACATGTCCCGCATCAGCCGCTCGCTGCCCTGGTACAGGTACTCCTCGTACGACCACACCTCGGACTCGGGGCTGAGGTTGCGGTGGTAGTCGTAGAAGCAGTCGATGAACTGCTTGCCCTGGACGTTGCGCTGGTTCTCGGGCCGGGCGTCCCAGAGCGCGATGTGGGAGTCCACGATGAAATAGTTCTCGCCGTCCTTGCTGTACATCTCTGCTCCTCTGCGAGCGATGCGGTGGATCAGCGGTCACGCTGATCCACCATGACGTTAGGTAGCGGACGCGGGAGCGAGAACCGGCCCGGTGTCTCACTTTGGGACGCCGTATCCGGTCGAGTCCTATTGCGCACAACGTACGATCGACGTCACACCGGCGAGATCGCCGGGACGTGCACCGGCCTGCCAGTCGGCGCGCAGGGGGCGCGGGAGGCCGGCCGGTGGACGCACGCCAGAACCCCGTCCCCCCTCCCCCCAGCACCCTGCGGGACCCCTCCCTGGCCGCGCGCCCGGCTCCGCCGCGGCTGCGGGCGTCGTGGCGCCGGAGCGAGCAGTACGGCGTACCGCAGGACGAGGTGCTGCCCGTCTTCACCGGTGCGGTGGACACCGGGTCGCTCCTCTTCGAGTGCGCCTCACAGGTGCTCCGCGGCCTGCACTCGACGATCGCCAACGAGCCGGTCAGCCTGATGGTCGCCGACCGGGACGGGCTGGTCCTGGCCCGGTTGTGCACCGACTCCGCCATGCTGCGTTCTCTCGACGACGTGCACCTGGCGCCTGGATTCTCCTACGCCGAGCGCAACGCGGGGACCAACGGGCTGGGGCTCTCCCTCGCCGACCGGGCGCCGACGCTGGTGCGGGCCGAGGACCACTACTGCAGCGAGCTACGCGGCTTCACCTGCGCGGCAGTACCGGTGCTCGACCCCTCGGGCGACCTGGCCGGGAGCATCAACCTCACGACCTGGTCGGACGCGTCGTCCGGCCTCCTGCTGGGCCTGGCCCAGGCCGCGGCCGGCGCCACGAGTGCGCTGATGCTGGCCCGGTCGGCGGGGCGGAGGATGCGCCGAGCTCCGCGCGGTGAGGTCTTCCACGTGGTCGGTGGCCCGCTCGCGCCGGAGTCCGGGGACCCCTGCGTGTCCGAGGCCTGGCGCTCGGCGGTCGCCTCGGCGGCCACGGCCGCGGCGGCCGGGCGGGTGGCCGCCGTCGTCGGGGAGCCGGGAGCAGGCAAGTCGGCCCTCGCCGCCCTCACCCGCCGTCGCCTGTCCCCGCGCCAGCGCATCCTGCACGCCCGCGCGCCCGAACCCGGTGACGTGCCGGCCTGGCTCGAGCTGTGGACGCCGGAACTGCGGAGCACCGACGTCTGCGTCATCGTCTCCGGTGTCCAGCGGCTACCGGCCTGGGCCGCCGGTGAGCTCGCCGAGGTGCTCGGCAAGGCGCGCCGGGACGCCTGCGTGCCGCAGCCGTTCCTGTTCACCGCCCCCGACTTCCCCGGGATCCCGGAACAGCTGGCCGCGCTCGTCGACGCGGTCGTGGAGGTGCCGCCGCTGCGGCACCGACCCGAGGACGTCCTGCCACTCGCGCACTCCTTCGCCCGTCAGGAGCGCCGTCGCGAGCTGAGCTTCAGCCCCCGCGCGGCCCGGGCACTGAGCGCCTGCTCCTGGCCCGAGAACGTCCGGCAACTGCGTCGCGTCGTCCGCGACGCCGCAGCGCGGGCCGACGTCGTCGACGTCCAGCACCTCGCGCCTGAGGTGCTCGACGGTGGCGCTCGGCCGCTGACCCGCCTCGAACGGCTGGAGAGGGACGAGATCGTCCGTTGCCTCACCGCGCCCGGCACCACGATGGCCCGCGCGGCCGAGGAGCTGGGCATCGGACGCGCCACCCTCTACCGCAAGATCGCGCAGTACGACATCACGCTCTCCTGGCGGTCGACCGAGTCCTCGGGGTGAGCCGTCGTCGCGCTCCCGTCCCCCGCGGAGTGGTCCGGGTCACGTCGTGACGGTAGAACGGACGACATGAGCGCCGACCTGCGGAGCACACCATGAACGCCTTCGTCCTCAACCGACACGGCCGGATGGTGTTCCCCTCGAACATCGTCCCGGAACTGGACTTCTCGACCATCGAGAGCCTGGAGCAGCTCGACAACGTCATCCGTCGTGACTTCGAGACGAAGGCCCCGAGCGGAACCGACATCCTCGAACGCGTCCAGACCGGCGCGTACGAGAGCCGTTACGCGCTGATGCGGGACATCGCCCTGAACCTGTTCTGGGCGAACCGCTTCGCGATCACGATGTACGACAAGCGGCCCACCCGGTGGGCGGACGTGCCGCGGAACCGGTCCGACGTCTTCCTGCCCGTCCTCGAGCCGTGGGAGGACGGGGAGCGCAAGGTCGCCGCCGTGCATGAGGCCTATCCCACCCTGCCGCCCCAGTGGGACGGCGCATGCGAGGACCGGATCTTCCAGGTGCTGTTCGACGTCTTCGGGAACCGCAGGCACCACGCCACCACGCTCCCGGCCGTCAAGCCGACGGTCGCCGAGTTCCTGGACACGCCGGGCGCGCTCACGTTCCGCCTCCGGAACTACGACCCGGACTACCCGGTCTACGACCTCTCCGACATCGTCGACGTCTCGGAGGACGTGCCCGAGCTCGAGGCGCTGCACCGCTGGGCGATGGTGCTGCACAACCAGTACCCGTGGGACCGGACCCAGGTGGAGCTGGCCGATGCCTCACAGCTCGCCGACGACGACTACGTCGTCGCCTTCCACCCCCGGGACAAGGAGGTGCGGGCCTTCCTGCGCCGGCTGGGCAGCGACGCGCCCGTCCGGCAGGTCGCCCCGCCCCGGGAGGCGCGCAAACCGGCTCAGCCCTTCCCGGAGATCGACGTGCGCCGGCAGTTCACCGTGCTGCCACGGCTCGAGGCCCTGGCCGTGGTGCACGGCGACCAGGTCTGCAGCAACGACGACCTGATCCGCAACACCGCCTACAACTGGTCGCCGATGGGTGCCGACGAGATCCGGGACAAGACCGGCATCGAGGAACGCCGGTACAGCTCGTTGACCCTGGAGGAGCTCGCGCTGCGGGCCGCCGAGGCGGCGCTGGAGAAGTCCGGGCGGGGGCCGGAGGAGATCGGGGGCGTCCTGGTGGCCACCTGCACCAGCTCCCGCCTGATCCCGTCCGCCGCCACCTACATCTGCGGCCAGCTCGGCATCTACCAGACCCACGCGGCCTACGACATCATCGCGGCCTGCGCCGGGATGCCGTACGGGCTGGCCGAGGCCACCCGCATCCTCCAGGAGGTGAAGCGGCCGGTCCTGGTGATCTGCGTGGAGAAGTTCTCCGACAAGATCGGCAACGTCCGGACGTCGCGGATGATCTTCGGGGACGGCGCGGCCGCGATGGTAGTGGGCGTGGCGCCGGAGGGCGAGCCCGGCGACATCGACTTCCTCCAGACCTACGCCAGCGGCCCGGCCACCGAGGTCAACTCGATCCTGTGGCCCAATCCGGAGTTCGACAACAACATCACCGTCTTCGGCCCGCACGTGAAGGCGCTGGCCGGGCGATACCTGTCCCAGATGATCCAGGAGCTCAAGGCGCTCCCCCACCCGGACGGCAGCGAAGGAACGCTGCTCGACAGCATCGACCTCATCGTGCCGCACCAGGCCAACAAGACGATGGTGCTGCAACTCGCCGACCGGGCCGGGCTCACCCCTGACCAGCTGTACTTCAACATCGAGAAGGTGGGCAACACGTCGTCGGCGAGCATTCCGCTCGCGGTGCACGACGCGGTGCGCGACGGCGTCATCACCGAACCGGTGCGGATCTTCGCTCCCGGTTTCGGGGCGGGCGCCGTGGCCGGCTACGCCGTGATGCGGCTGGATCCGGCCATCGTGGCCGTGCAGACGAAGTCGCCTCCGGATTCCGCCGCGTCCGTGCCTTCCGTGTCGGACTCGACCGGGACGTCGGCCGCATCCGACGACGTGCAGGTGGCCTTCGGCTGACCGGCCTCGCGACCGTCGCCGCCCGCGGCGGCCGCGGCGCCGGCCCTCCAGCCAGCGCCGCGGGAGGGCTCCCACTACTGTGAGCTGGAGCACACCGACAGCTTCCGGGCCGGCAGCTGCCACCGGGCGGAACGAACCGCTGGAGGCGCGACTCGTTCTGTCGGCAGGTCCTGTCGGTAGGTCCTGCCGGGAGGTCTGACCCCGCTCATCGCCCGAAATCTGATCTGAGGAGACCGCACATGACGACTCTTGAGACCTCGCAGAACTTCGTGCAGGAACAACCCGCCGCCGGCCGAGTCATAGGCGACAAGCTGCGCGGGCGGGTGGCCTTCGTGACCGGCGGCACCCGTGGCATCGGCGCGGCGATCAGCCGCAGCCTGGCGGCTCAGGGCGCTGCCGTGTCCGCCGGTTACAGCGGCAACGACGAGGCAGCCGCCAAGTTCCGCGAAGGCTTCCAGCGCGACTTCCCCGACCAGGGGTTCAGCGTGCACAAGGGCGACATCGCCTCCCCCGACGACTGCCGGCGGACCGTGCAGGAGGTCATCGACCAACAGGGCAGGCTCGACATCCTGGTGAACAACGCCGGCATCACCGCCGACCGCGGCGTGCTGAAGATGACCGACGATGACTGGCAGAAGGTCCTGGACGTCAACCTGTCCGGCGCCTTCTTCCTGTCGCAGGCAGCGCTGCGCCACATGCTCGAGCGCGGCAGCGGCCGCATCATCAACATCTCGTCCGTGATCGGCGAGATGGGCAACATCGGGCAGGTGAACTACGCCGCCGCGAAGTCCGGCATGTTCGGGCTGACCAAGACCCTGGCGCGGGAGGCCTGCTTCCAGCTGAAGAAGTCCGGCAAGCTCGACGAGGGGATCGGGGTCACGGTGAACACCGTGACGCCAGGGTTCATCGCGACGGAGATGCTCGCCACGGTGCCCGAGAAGGTGCTCGACGCCATCCGCGAGAAGATCCCGATGAACCGGCTCGGCAAGCCCGAGGAGGTCGCCCGGGTGGTCCACTTCCTGGCCGCTGACGCGTCCGGGTACATCACCGGCCAGGTGTGGGGGGTCAACGGCGGCCTGGACATGTAGCGGGTGCATCTGCCCGATGCGCCGTGGTCGCGCCAGGGGCCGCGGGCATCGGGCGGGGCGGGGCGGGAGGACGGGGCATGACGACGCTGCGCAGGAGCCCTCCGGCGATCGCTGCGCCGGCATCCTCCGATGCCGGCGCGGCGGCGAGCGCCGCGCCCTCGCCCCACCGGATCCCGGTCCGGCAGTGGCTGCCGATCCTCCGCCGCGCGGGGCGGCACGTGTTCGGCGACCGGCTCCAGGTGGCCAGCGCGGGGATCGCCTTCTTCGCCGTGCTGTCCATCGCCCCCATGCTCGTGACGGCGCTGTCGGTCTACGGCGCCGTGAACACACCTGCGCAGGCGCTGGAGCAGATGTCGGCCGTCACCGGGATGCTGCCGCCCGAGCTTCAGGCCATCGTGGCCGATCAGCTCACCACCATCGCGGCCGCCTCCACCCAGGTGCACACGTTTCGCGGGCTCACCAGCCTGGTCATCGCCCTGTGGACGGCGGCCACTGCCGCCACCTACCTGATCGACGCGCTGACCCTGGCCTACCACGAGACCGAGACCCGCGGCTTCCTGCGGCGGACGGGGCTGGCGCTCACCATCGTGCTGGGGGGCGCCCTGCTGCTGGGTGCGGTGATCACCGCGGCCGGCCTCATCGGCCGGGCCGTCGACGGAGCGCCGGAACCGGTCCGCGCCCTCGTGGGCGTGCTGGCCTGGCCTGCCTTCGCCGCGGTGATGGCCGGTGCGTTGGCCCTGCTCTACCGGTTCGCCCCCGACCGCAAGCAGGCCCGCTGGCGGTGGATCAGCGTCGGCGCGGTGGTGACGACGCTGCTCTGGCTGGCCACCTCGGTCGGCCTGTTCGCCTACGTGCAGAGCCTCGGCAGCTACGAGTCGACCTACGGCTCGCTGGCCGGCGTCGCGATCAGCATGTTCTGGTTGTGGATCACGGTGTTCCTGGTCATCGTCGGCGCCTCGGTGAACGCGGAGGCCGAACGGCAGACCGTCCGGGACTCGACGGTCGGACCCGAGCGGCCCCTGGGCCGGCGGGGGGCCGTCGTCGCGGACAGCGCCCCGCCCTACCCCGGAGAGGAGTAGCGGCGCCAGTCGGTCGGCCGGGAACACGGTCGGACCCACCCGCCGGGCCCCGAACGACCGTCCGGGGAAGGATCCGGTCATGCAGCAGACCTCTCCCGACGTGCAGGCGGTGCTGGCCGCCGAGGACCGCCGCTACCGGGCCATGCAGGACGCCGACCTGCAGGTGCTCGAGGAGCTCTGCGCCGACGCACTCAGCTACGCCCACTCCAGCGGCACCCGGGACACCAAGGGGGAGTACCTCGCGAAGGTCGGCTCCGGCTACTACGTCTACCGGCGCATCGACCACCCGGTCGAGCGGGTGGAGGTGGCGGGCGACACGGCCGTCGTCGTGGGCCGGATGACCGCGGACATCACGGTCCAGGGCACGCCCAAGACGATCGACAACCTCTCCCTCGCCGTCTGGACCCGGGCTTCGGGCGACTGGCGCCTGCTGGCCTACGCGCCGACGCCCCTACCGGCCTGAGCGGTCCTCGGACGAACGCTGCACGACGAAGTCGTAGCGGGCCTCGACCCAGGGCTCGGTCGAACGGCCGCCGTCCGGCGTCTCCCCCGGCTCCCGGAGCTCGAACGGGACGACCAGCTCCTGCTTCGTGCCGAAGACGACGTCGCTGTCGAGGTACTCCGCCCCCTCCTGGAACAGGTGGGTGATCAGCGGCTCGTAGCCCGGCACGTTGATCAGGAAGTGGATGTGCGCCGGCCGGAAGTGGCTGATCTGCGTCCGCGCGATGAGGTCGCCGACCGGCCCGTCCATCGGGATGGTGTAGCCCTTGGGCGCGATCGTGCGCAGGCAGTAGCTGCCGTCCTCGCGGGTCGTGTACTTGGCGCGCAGCCGTGCCTCGTCGATGTCGGGGATCTGCGACTCGTAGGCGCCCTCGGTGTCGGCCTGCCAGACGTCCAGCACGGCGCCGGCGACGGGTGCGCCGTCCAGGTCCCGGACCACGCCGGAGAGGTACAGCGGCGTGCCGGGCACGCCGTCGGACATGTCCCCGCCGTAGCCGAACTCGGGGGAGCCCTCGATGTGGAAGGGCCCCAGCACCGTCGCCGGGGTGGCCGCCGGGTCGAGCCGGTGGTTCATCTGGACGACGAGCATCGACAGACCCAGCACGTCCGAGGCGAGGATGAACTCCTCCCGCTTCTCGTTGCTGATCTGCCCGGTGCGGGCCAGCCACTGCATGGCCGCCATCCACTCCGCCTCGGTCAGCCGCACCTCCCGGGCGAAGTCGTGCAGATGGCGCACCAGGGCGGTCATGAGTTCGGCCAGCCGCGGGTCGCCCGCGGTGGCCCAGCGCTCGACGGCGAGGTCGGTGATGTTGTCCTCGGTGACCAGCTGCACAGGATCCTCCAGGCGGTGGGCGGGCGGCGGATGCCGTCCTCTACTCGGTGGTCAGGGCGTCAGAACCAGGCGCACGCCGGGTGAGCCGGTGGCCTGGCGGCGCCAGGCGTCCGCCACCTCGGACAGCGGCAGCGGCTCGTGCGCGACGGAGATCCGACCTCGCGCCGCGTGCTCGGCCAGCGCGGTGAGGGCCTCGCGGCGCTGCTCCGGGGAGAGCGCGTTGTTCGTGTAGCCGAGGATCTCAGCCGGTCGGCCGCGGAGCACCGCGGAGGAGAACTCGGCGACGTCCCCCGACGCGCCGCCCAGGTTCACCAGGCGGCCACCGGGCGCGAGCACTCGCGAGGCGGCGGTGGCTGCGATGCCGAACACCGGGTCCACGACGACGTCGACCGGGCCCGTGGCCTCCTGGATGCGGGCGGCGAGGTCGTCGACCCCGCCACGAAGGGCGACCACGGCGTCCGCGCCGAGCCGGCGGGCGCGATCCTGCGCCTCCGGCGTCCGGCAGACGGCGACGACCCGCCCGGCCCCCAGCACCCGTGCGGCGCCGACGGCGGCCTGACCCACCGCACCGCCGGCGCCCAGCACGAGGACGTGCTCGCCCGGCGAGAGCCGGCCCCGCCAGGTCAGCGCCATCCACGCCGCGACCCCCGAGAGTCCGAGAGCCGCGAGGACGGGATCGGAGAGGTCCGCCGTCACGGGGACGACGTCGACGTCCCGAACGACGCAGCGCTGCGCCATGCCGCCGTCCCCGGGGGCCATGCCTGCGGTCGTCGAGAAGAACACCCGCGTGCCGGTCGGGAGGGCCGCGGAGCTCTCCACGATCCCCACACCCTGGACCCCGGGCACGTACGGCGTGGCGGGCCGGCCGAAGTACGACGTGCCGGAGGCGCAGAGCAGGTCCAACGGCACGAGGGGCACCGCCGTGACACGCACGGCCGTGTGCCCCGGCGCGGCGACCGGATCGGGGTGCTCGCGGTACACGGGGACGTCCCCGGGGGTCTCCAGGACGGCGGCGCGCACGGTAGCCCCGGTCAGCCGTCGGTGGGGTCGACGTACACGGCATTGCGGTCGACGGCCAGGTACGCGTCCATCCCGATGGGCCGGCGCCGCTCCTCGGCGATCTGCCCCAGCAGTCCCGCCGCACGAGCGAGCAGGGCGAACCCGCGCAGCAGCTCCACCGGGAGGCCCAGGTCGGCCAGCGCGGCGCCGCACACGCCGGCACCGTTGAGCGGCAGCCGGCGTCCCAGGACCTGCTCGTGCACCCGGCCGATGGCCTCGAACAGCCGCAGGTGCGGGCCGCGCAGGCCTTCCTCCTCGGCGATCCCGATGAGCACCGGGGTGCGGGGGTCGGCGACCTTGTGCACCGGGTGGCCGAGGCCGGGCACGAACCGCTTCGCGGCCCGCGCCTCCGACACCGCCCGGAGCGCCAGCGCGTCCCAGCCGGCGTCATCGGAGGGCAGTTCGCCGTCCTCCCCCTCGAGCACCTCGTGCAGGTACGTGCCGCAGTCCTCGGTCACGCCGAGGAACCGTGAGCCGCCACCGAGCAGGCCGGCCGCGAGCGCGCCCTGGAGCGAGTCGGGGGCCGAGAGGTAGGTGAGCCGGGCCGCGATGGCCGTCGGGGTGAAGCCGTGGTCGGCCAGCGCCACCAGCACCGCCTCGAAGACGCGGGTCTCCGCCGGCGTCGGACGGCGCATCGCCACCAGCCAGAAGGCCAGCTCGCCGAAGCCCACCTTCCCCATGAGGTCCGCGGTCAGGTCCTGGCCCAGCAGCCGGATCTCGTCGGGCGTCGAGGTCCCGAGCGACGTCGGGAACGAGAGGTCCTTGCCCTCCGTCATGCCGACGTCTCCTCACCGGGAGGTTCGGCCAGCCACCGGCGCAGCTCCGCGCCGTGCTCGTCGAGGGCCGGCGGGGGCAGGCGGTACGTCGGAGCCGTCGCGGAGAACGTGATGGGGTTGCGCACCGAGGGAACGGCGGCGGCGCCCTCCCCGACGGTCACCACCGGATCGAGTCCCACCTCCTGGGCGAAGGCCACGCCCTGGTCGATGGTGTTGATCGGCCCGCACGGGACGCCGGCGGCGATGATCTCCCGGAACCACTCCATCTTCGTGCGGGTCCGGAGCCGCTCGAGCAGCAGCGGGCGGAGCTCGTCCCGGTGGACGTTGCGGTCCTCGGTGCGCGCGAAGCGCGGATCGTCGGCCAGTGCCGGCACCCCCAGCACGTCGCAGAGCTTGCGGAACTGGTTGTCGTTCCCCGCCGTGACGATCAGCTCGCCGTCGGCGCACATCATGGGCGCGTACGGATAGAGGCTCGGGTGGCTGTTGCCCATGCGGAAGGGCACGACCCCGCCGGCCACGTACGCGCTGGTCTGGTTCACCAGGCCGGACAGCGCTGAGGCGAGCAGGTTCACCTCGATGTGCTGACCGGAGCCGGTCGCGTGGCGGTGGTTCAGGGCGGAGAGGACGCCGACCGTCGCGTGCAGTCCGGCCATGACGTCGAACAGCGCCACTCCGGCCCGGTAGGGCTCGCCGTCGGGTTCCCCGGTGAGACTCATGAACCCGGAAATGGCCTGGACGATGAGGTCGTAGCCGGGCAGCGAGCGGCCCCCGGGGGCACTGCCGAAACCGCTGATCGACGCGTAGATGACGCCGGCGTTGCCGGCCGAGACGGTGTCGTAGTCCAGGCCGAACCGGGCCAGTCCCCCCGGCTTGAAGTTCTCGACGAAGACGTCGGCGCGGCGGGCGAGTTCCCGGGCGATCTCCACGTCATCCGGGTTCCGGAGGTCGAGTGCGATCGAGCGCTTGTTGCGGTTGGCGCCCAGGTAGTACGTGGCCACGCCGTCCCGGACCGGGGGCTGCCAGGTGCGGGTGTCGTCCCCGCCGGGACCCTCGACCTTGACGACCTCCGCGCCCAGGTCGGCCATCAGCATCGTCGCGTAGGGACCGGCGAGGATCCGGGAGAAGTCGGCAACGAGGAGGCCGGCCAGCGGACCCTGGCCGCCCGGATCAGCGCCCCCGGGAAGTCCTGTCATCGATCCCGGGTCCTCTCGCCGATGTACCCCGCGCGGACACCCGTCCGGAGGCGGGCGTGGCAGCAGTCTCGCCAGCCCCGTCCGACCCTGTCAACCGCCGGGGGCCTTCATGGGCGCCCAGAAGTCGCTCTTGACGCCGCCGCCGCAGCGGGTCGATGGTGGCCGCCATCGCCGCGGTGCCCGCTGGGCGGACATCCGTCCGACTCAGAACATTGCCGTCCAGAAGGAGCCGATGACCATGCCTGAGCCCACCCCGGAACCGGGTCGCCCGCTGGTGTTCCGCGGCGGCACGGTCCTGCCGATGGACGGCTCCCCGACGGTCCTGGGGAACACCGACGTCCTGATCCTGGACGACCGCATCGCCGCGGTCGGCCAGGGGCTGGAGGTCCCCGAGGGCACCGAGGAGATCGACGCCCGGGGCGGCATCGTGATGCCCGGCATGATCGACACGCACCGCCACATGTGGCAGACCGCCATGCGCGGCTACGGCGCCGACTGGACGCTCACCCAGTACTTCGTCTGGTACTACCTCGAGCACGGGAAGAAGTTCCGGCCGCAGGACATCGCCGCCGGCAACCGGCTGGCGGCCATCGAGTCCCTCGACGCCGGCGTCACGACCACGGTCGACTGGTCGCACAACCTGCACACCATCGACCACGGCGAGGCCGCACTGGAGGCCTTGCGTTCGGTGCCGGGCCGCTTCGTCCTCGCCTACGGCAACATCCAGGCCGGTCCGTGGGAGTGGTCGGCCGACCCCGCCGTCCGCGCCCTGCTGGAGCGACTGCGCGACGACGCCGACGACCGGATGGGCGTGCAGATCGCCTTCGATGTCAGGGGGGACCCGGCCTTCCCGGAGAAGGCCGCCTTCGAGGTGGCCCGCGAGCTCGGCATCCCGGTCACGACGCACGCCGGCGTCTGGGGTGCCACCAACGACGGCATCCGGCTGATGCACGAACACGGGTTCATGAACCCGGAGACCGTCTACGTGCACGCCTCGACCCTCACCCGGGACAGCTATCAGCGCATCGCCGCCACGGGGGGCTCCATCTCGGTGGCGACCGAGTCCGAGTGCAGCGCCGGCCAGGGACACGCGCCCACGGAGCAGGTCCTGCAGTACGGGATCCCGGTGTCGTTGTCCATGGACACCAGCGTGTGGTGGAGCGGGGACATGTTCTCCGCCATGCGCTCGACCCTGAACGCCGACCGGATGGCCCAGCACATGGACGCCCACCTCAAGGGCGAGACCATCACTCACCTACGGCTGCGCGCCCAGCAGGTGGTCGACTGGTGCACCCGGGGCGGTGCCCACGCGATCGGCCGCGACGACGACCTCGGCAGCCTGCAGGAGGGCAAGAAGGCCGACGTCGTGCTGATCCGGAACGACGACTCCCCGGTGTCCTTCCCGCTGCTCAACCCCTACGGGCACGTGGCGTTCCAGGCCTCGCGCGGGGACGTGCACACCGTCGTCGTCGACGGCCGCGTGGTGAAGCACGCCGGAAAGCTCGTCGGCATCGACCTGGCTCCGGTGCGCCGGGAGATCGAGTCGACCATCGAGTACCTGCGGTCGGAGATGGGCGAGGAGGCCTGGCAGCAGGGCATGTTCCCGGAGATGCCCGACGCCGAGGCCGAGATCCTGGAGAACCCCTACCAGTACACCGACTACAAGGACGACGGAAAGCGCGCCGGCGGCGAGGAGCGGGTCCTCGGCCGGTGACCAGCCCGGACCGGTGAGGAGGGCGCAGATGGCGGGGCGAGGCGCGGGACCGGACTTCGTCGAGGCGCTGGCGCGCGGGCTGGACATCCTGGGCTGCTTCTCCGCCGACCGTCCCAGCATGTCGCTGTCCGAGGTGGCGGCCGCCGCCGGGCTCGCCCGGCCCACCGCGCGGCGCCTGCTGCTGACCCTCGAGGAGCTCGGGTTCGTCCGGTCCTCGGGCGGAGCGTTCTCCCTCACCCCCAAGGTGCTCACCCTCGGCATGGCCTACGTCGGCGCCCTGGGACTGTGGGACATCGCCCGCCCGCACCTGGAGACGCTCGTCGACCGCACCGGCGAGTCGTCGTCGATGGCGCAGCTCGACGGCTCGGACATCGTCTACGTCGCGCGGGTGTCGGTACCCAAGCTGATCGCCCTCCGGGTCGAGATCGGCACCCGCTTCCCGGCGGTCCAGACGTCCCAGGGCAAGGTCCTGCTCGCCGCCCTGCCGCCCGA
>JALYMS010000058.1 GCA_030773535.1 Actinomycetota bacterium
CTCGCTGCCCGCCGGACCCCGATCCGCCAGCTCGGGCGACCACCGCATGGCGTCCCCCGACATCGACCAGTCACCGGTCGCACCGTCGATGGCGGCGGCGACCGGGTTCCCCGAGGTGTCCATCCCATCCCCCTGCTTGGAGTCCTCGAGTCCATCGTCCTCCGCCGCACGGCCGGGACCAACAGGCTCGGCTGTGGAAGGTGAGATCCGGCAGCCCATTGACGCCGTTACGCGTGCGCCGGAACCATGCCGATCATGGTCCGGCAGCGCTCCACCTTCGCGCGCATTCGGCTATCAGGACGACGCTGCGACTGGCCCTGCTGGTCCGATGAGCCCCCCGGTCGGCGGCTCCCGCTGACCGGACTCGGCAGCGCGCTCGCCGTGCTGGCGGCACTCGCCGGATGCACGGCCGAGCCGAATCAGGACTGGGGCCCGCTCGCGGTCGTGGACGACTCCGGTTCCACCGGGGACGAGTCCGGTCGCACGATCCGTTTCGAGGGTGCCGAGGGCGCCGAGGGCGCCGTGGACCTGCGGAACGGCACGGAGGTCACGCTGGTGGGGCGGGGAGTCGGCCGGGAACGACTTCCTGTCCCCACCTGCCGACGGGTGCCCGGGAACGCAGTCCTGGGTCTCGGACGTCCAGGTCGGCTGACGCGAGCGTCCGCGCCCGGACGGCGGAACCCGGTCCGCTAGCGACGGGTCAGCGCGAGCAGGGCGATGTCGTCGGCGCGGTGCGCCCCGGTCAGGTCGGCCAGCAGCCGGTCGCAGAGCTCGTCGGGGTCGCATGCCGCCCACCGCGTCGCGGCGTCCAGCAGATGCGCCAGTCCTTCGTCCAGGTCGGCCGAGCGGTTCTCGACCAGACCGTCGGTGAACAGCACCATCGTCGCCCCGAGCGGCAGCACCCCCGCCCACTCCTGGGCAGACGCCGGGGACGGCGGCGCCCCCAGCATCCGGCTCGGCCGCACCGGTAGGAACTCCGCGCACCCGCCGGCGATGACCAGCGGGGGCAGGTGACCGGCCGAGGCGATCGCCAGCTGCCCGGTCGCCGGGTCCAGGACCGCGAACAGCGCGGTGGCCATCCGCTGCAGACCCAGCAGCGACCAGCTCGCCTGCAGCCGATCGATCATCGCCCTCGGCGACGGCCCGTCCACCAGGAGCGCGCGGTACACACTGTTGAGCTGGCCCATGGTGGCGGCTGCGGTGATGTCGTGGCCCACGACGTCCCCGACGGCCAGCGCCACCTGCGCGTCCGGCAGCCGGACGACGTCGTAGAAGTCGCCGCCGACCTCCACACCCTGGGTCGCCGCCAGGTACCGCACCGCCGTGGACAGCCCGGAGATGTGGGGCGGGGACGGCGGCAGCAGGTTCGCCTGGAGGGTGTGCGAGGTCCGGACGTCGAGCTCGTAGCGCTGGGCCTTGGCCAGCACCAGGGAGACCTGCAGACCCAGCTGTTCGGCGACCTCGACGTCGGCCGCGGTGAACGGGCTGCCCCGACGGTCGGTGCCCATCGTCAGCACGCCCAGCCGGCGGCCGTCGGCCATCAGGGGGACCGCGACGATGCTGGTCAGCTCCAAGGCGCGGACGACCTCCAGGTGACGCCCGTCGGCGGTGATGGAGCGCAGCAGCTCGTCGTCGACCGTCCGGACCCACTGTGTGCTCCCCTGCTGCAGAGCCCGGGCGCCCGGATGGTCGCCGCCGCGCTGCGGCAGGTGGTGCTCCCGGATCTCGTCGGCCAGGTGCTGGCGCGCCGGGTCCCGGTGCCGCGCGGCGGCCCGGACCGAGCCCTGCTCCGACTCCAGGTCGATGACGCACACGTCGGCCAGGCGGTCGACGGCCAGCCCGGCCAGCCGCTCCACCGTGTCGGTGACGTCCGAGGCGCCGGCGAGCAACCGGGCGGCGTCGAGCAGGAAGGCGGCACGCTCGGCCTGCCGGACCGTCTGCTCGTGCAGCCGGGCCCGCTCCAGGGCCTGTCCGGCTTGCCGGCCGATCGTCGACAGCAGCTCGGCCTCGGCCGGTTCCAGGTCCGGTCGCCGGTCTGGCTCCTCGAGACTGATCAGATCCCCCGGCCCGCCGCGACCCAGTCCGAGGATCAGCACCCCCAACCGCCGGCTGTCCGCCGACACCGGTACGACGACGAGCCGGGTGAGGCCCGCGGCGGCCATGGCGTCGGCCAACGCCGGCTGCCTCGCGTGCAGCCGCTCGTCCATCGGCACCGACCGGACGCCCTGCGCCAGCTCGAGGGCGAGCCGGCCGCTGGCGGCCTCCCGGAGTGCCACCAGCAGGTCCCGCGGCAGGTTCACCGAGCGCACCGGACGCAGGCTGGGCAGCCGGCCCGGCTCGGCCGCCCCCTCGTCGACGAGCACGAGGGCGGCGCCGCGCGCGTCCAGCGCGGTCCGGCTCCGCTCCACGATCACCGTCGCGACGTCCTCGGCCGACGTCGCCGCCGCGAGGTCGAAGACCACCTGCTGCAGGGTCCGTGACCGCGCCTCCGACTCCTCCGCGGCCCGCTGGGCGGCGAGGAGCTCCCGCTCGTACCGCCGTCGCGCGGTCGCCTCGAACAGCGTCGCCCGTACCAGCACGGCCGCGCCCTCGGCGTCGCGAAGCTCCACGGCGTTGACCAGGCACGGCAGCATCGAGCCGTCGGCCCGCAGGATGTCGAGCGCCACCTCGCGCACCGCACCCTGCATCCGCAGCAGCGGCGCGAGGTGCGTGTCGTGGAAGACCTTGCCGCCGACGGTGAGCAGGTCGCGGAACCGCGACCCGAGGACGTCGTCGGGGGACCGCCCGGTCCAGGCGCAGAAGGTGCGGTTGACCTTGACGATCCGGCCGTCGGGCAGCGTCGAGAGGTAGCCCATCGGGGCGTTCTCGTACAGGTCGGCGGGATCCTCCTCGAGCAGCCGGTCCAGCGGCCCGGGCGGGTCTCCGCCCGAAGATCCGGTACCGGTGCGGGTCACGGCGAGAGGAACGCCCGGATCGCGGCTGTCGTCTCCACCGGGGCGCTCAGGTTGGGACAGTGCCCGGTGGCGGCCAGCTTGGTGAAGACACTGCCCGGGATGGCGTCGTGCACGTACCGGCCGACGACCTCGGGGGCGATGACGTCGTCGCTGCACTGCAGGACCAGCGTCGGCACGGTGACCGCGGAGAGATCATCCCGGTTGTCGGAGAGGAAGGTGACCCGGGCGAACCTGCGGGCGATCTCCGGATCGGTGCGGCAGAAGCTGTTGGTCAGCTCCGCGCCCAGCTCCGGCCGGTCCGGGTTGCCCATGATCGCCGGCGCCATCCGGGCGGACCAGCCGAGGTGGTTGCTCTCCAGCGAGTCCAGCAGGGCCCCGATGTCGGTCCGCGAGAAGCCACCGATGTAGTCGCCGTCGTCCACGTACCGCGGGCTCGGCCCCACCATCACCAGGGCACCGAAGAGCTCCGGCGCCTCCTTGACCGCCAGGACACCGATCATCGCGCTGACCGAGTGGCCGACGTACACGGTGTCGGTGAGCTCGAGTTCGCGGCAGATCTCGACCAGGTCGGCGGCGTAACCGTGCAGCGAGCCGTACTTGTCCGGGTCGTACGCGGAGAGATCGGAGCCGCCGGAACCCACCTGGTCGAACAGGACGACGCGGTGGTCCACCTCGAAATCGGGCGCCACGAAGCGCCACATGCCCTGGTCGCAGCCGAAGCCGTGGGCGAACACGATCGGCCGTCCGCCGGCCACCCCGCTGACCCGCACCGCGTTGCGCTCCAGCACCGATCCCACCCGACGACGATATGGGACGCCCACCCCCCTTGTCGCCGGTCGATCGAGCACAACCGGTCCGCCTGGGGCGGACACGACCCGGGACGACGCGACGGTCCGGGCGGGGCCGGGCCCCGCGGGTATCCGGAAACCCCAGTCGCGACTCCTGGGGTCAGCTCTACCCTGCGCGGCATCCGCTCCGGCAGGACCGCCGGTGCCCCGGCACCACGCCGAACGAGGAGTGCGCCATGACCGCGACCGCGGTCCGCCGAACCGCCTCATCCCCGCTCCGCGGGCGACGACGTCCAGACCTGCGGCAGTGCGCCGTCGCTGCGGGACGAACCGACCTCCCGTGCCGTCGCCTACCAGCGCGTGGTCCACCGGCTGGTCCGGCGCGAGCTGCGGCTGCTGGCCGACCTCACCGCCTGGGCGCCCGACGACGAGGCCGAGCGCACCGCCACGCTCACCCGGCACGCCGAACTGGTCGGCAAGGTGCTGCTGCACCACCACGCCGTCGAGCGGGACGCTGTGTGGCCGGCGCTGCTGCGCACCGTGCCCGAGCCGCCTCTCGACGAGGTCCGGTCCGCGCTGGACGAGTGGACCGCCCGGTGCGCACGCATCGACTGCATGGTGCGCGACGTCGCCACCGCCGCCCGGCAGTGGGCCGTGGCCGCCACTCCTCCGTCCTCGGGCTGGCCCTGGAGGACTCGGACGCCGGTGACCGCGCGCGGCTGCTCGACGGCCTGTCCTCCGTCACCCCCTCGGCCTGGCGGCGCTACGGGGAACGGCGGTACCGGGCCGCCGTGGTGCGGCTGCGGGGAGCACCCCCGGCGCGCTGACCGGCTCGGTCAGTAGCGCCTCCCCGGTCAGTAGCGCAGGGTCCCGCAGTCGGCGCAGCGCTTCCGCAGAGCGGCCGTACGACCGGAGCAGTTGTCGCAGACCCAGGTGGCCGCTCGCGCGTCCGCTCCTTCGTGCTGGTGCCCATGGGTCGGCTGCCCCTCCGTCGATGCGTCGCGCTCGACGGTAGGAGACCCGCATGTCGCGCAGGTGTCCCGCGGGTTGCTTTCGCAGGAACGGCGCTCAGGGGCGGACGAGCAGGACCATCCCGCTCCGGGGCCGCGCCGGTATCCGGCGCAGCGGGATGGACATGTCCTGCTCGGGGACGACGTACTGCAGTCGGGCCAGCCGCACCGCCAGTGCGGAGAGCAGCGCCACGGTGAGCTGCTCGCCCGGGCAGCGATGACCGGTCCGCGTGTCTCCGCCGCCCTGGGGCACGAGTTCGAAGGCGCCGATGTCGCGGCCCAGGAACCGCTCCGGGCGGAAGGCGTACGGGTCGCCCCAGACGTCGGGGTCGTGGTTCTGGCCGTAGAGGTCGAGCAGCACCATCGAGTTCCGAGGGATGCGCCGGCCGTCCCACTCCACGTCCCGGGGCGCCCGGCCACCGATGAACGGTGCGAACGGATAGAACCGCCGGACCTCGTGGGCGAACGCCTCGGCGTAGGCCTGGTCGCCGGCGGCCAGTCGTTCCCGCAGGTGTGGCCCCCGGACCAGCGCATGCGCGGAGAACGCCAGGAACCAGCTGATCGCCACCGTGGGCCGGATGATGTTCAGGAGCTCGACCGCCGCCAACCGTGGGTCCAGCTGCTCGCCGTCGGCGTCCCGGTGTCGCGCGACCACCTCCACCGCCGACCCGTCGGGCACGGTCGCCGCGCCGCTGCGCACGTCCCCGACCAGTTGCGCCAGCCACCGCTCCCGCCGCCCACGGGCGCGCCGCGCCCGCCAGTGCCGGGGCCCGGCCGTGGCGAACCCGTCGACCAGCGCCTGCAGGTCGCGTGCGACGGCAGGCACCTCGTCGTCGGTCACCGGCACGCCGGCCCAGCGGCAGACGGCGCCCGTGAGCACGTTCGCGGACTCCTCGAACAGCACGATGCGTCCGCGGCGCGCCCATTCCGCCGCGGCGTCGTCCCAGGCGGCGGTGGCGCGATCCACGGCGGAGGCGATGCCGTCCTCGCGCATGAGCAGCGCGACGAACATCGCCTTGCGGACCTTGTGCGCCTCGCCGTCGAGGGTGTGCACCGCGCCCTTGCCGAAGATCGTGGCCTGCACCGGCTCGGGAATGGCGTGGTTGCGGCGGACGTGGTCCTCGTCGTAGAAGAAGCGAGCCGCATCCGGACCCTCGAGCGCGGTGGCCCGCAGGCCCAGCAGGCGCGTCGGCACCGTGCGCCGGCCAGCCGCCCGCCGCAGGTCGGGCAGCCAGCCGTAGCCCTTGGCCAGCAGTGAGAAGCTGTTCTCGAGCGCAGGCATGCAGGCACCGATGCCCCGGCCGGTGCCCGGGCAACCATGATCGCGGGAGGGTCAGCCCGGCCGCTGCTCCTGGACCCGCTCGTCGCCGGAGTCGGTCCTACCGTCGGCTGGCGGGTCGTCCTCGCCGGCCGCCGGGCGACCGTGCCCGAGGCGGCGCAGCAGCGCGAGCACCTCCTGCGCGGCCGCCGACGAGGCGTCCCCGGGCAGGGAGCCGGCCATCGTCGACAGTGCCGCGGACAGCGACCGCTCCTCCTCGTTGAGCAGTCCGCGGTAGGCGGGATCGAGCAGGTAGCCGGTCGGCGGGGTGGACAGGCAGCCGAGGAGGTCGAGCAGCACCTCCAGCCGACGCGCGGCCTCGACCGGCTCGGTATCCGCCGCACCCATCGCCACGGTCTCCACGTCCTGCTCCCACAGCCGGGCGCGCGCCGCGTCCTCCCGCAGCGCGAGCACCGTGCCGCTGCGCCGGCCGGACGGCGAACCCTGCAGCTGCAGCGCACTGCGCACCTGGTGGGCGATGCGGATGAGGTCGTCGTCGAGCATCGAAGTGCCCACGAACAGCACGTGCCGGGTCAGCAGCAGCGACTGCAGGACGCCGGCCAGGGCGGCCCGCGAGTCGCCGAACTGCAGGTACTCCTCCCGCGTCAGGACGACGCTGTGCGGGTGGGCCGCGTCACCGTGCAGCTTGAGCAACCACGGGGCACCGGGCGCCGCCTCCTGGAACGGCAGCACCCGCACCTGCCGCCCGATGTCGGCGGCGGCCAGCTCGACCAACGGGTCGTAGTTGGTCGTGACGAACTCCTGCACCGGCAGGTCGGCGATCAGCGCGTGCGCCAGCGCGTACGAGCCCGGCCCGAAGCGCTCCTTGACGAAGGTCTCCAGCTCCTCCCGGCCGAGCTCGCGGGCCAGCAGCGCCGCCGAGTCCTGCGGCGGCAGCTGCGCGAGCCCCGCCCGCAGGTCGCCGTCCAGACCCGACCGCTCGGCCAGCTCGTCGAGCAGCCGCTCCCACGTCGGCAGCCCGGCGGCCGCGCTGACGCCGGCCCCGATGAAGACGGCCAGCTGACCCCGCCGGGCCTGCTCCCCCAGCCGCTCCGCCAGCCGGGTGAGGTGCGGAGGAAGGTCCCAGCCGCCATCCCAGCCGGCACGGTCGCCCCGCCGCACCCGCTGGGCGGCAGCCAGATCGCTGGCTCCGCGCAGGACCAGCGCGACGTCGAAGCCGTGCTCGGCGGCGGCCTCGCGCAGCACCGGCATCAACTGCTGGAGCAGGGCTCCACGCTCCCCCGCGGCGCCGCCCCACCCGGTGCCGAGCGCGGGCAGACCGACCAGCCGCCGGGCCCGACCGTGCGCCGGTTCGGGCACCTCGCGGCGGGCGACGGCGGCCAGCGCCTCACGTGCGCCGTCGAGCAGCCAGGGCAGCCCGAGCCCGTGGTCGTCCACCGTGTCCACCAGCCACGCCCGCCGGGAACCGTCGCCGGGCACCTGCAGCACCCGCTCCCCGCCCACCCATGACAGGTCGACGCAGGCCCCGTCGGCGTCGGTGGACGAGACGACCACGTCGGGCAGCAGCGAGCACCAGCCGGGCGCCACCCGCAGCGACCGGTCCGTGGGCACCAGGACGTCGTCGCAGGCGAGCCGGGTGAGGTCGGCTCCCACCACGAACACGTGTCCGCTCATACCGGCTTCCTACCCGGCGAGCGGCCGGCAACCGGCCGGGATCCGACGGTCACCTGCCGCAGCCGCCGGCACCACAGGCGCAGCCCGCGCAGCCGGCCGGGGCTGCCGCGACCGGACGCGTGGACATCGTCCGCAGGTGGACGGCGGCGACGAGCAGCGGCACGCCGAACAGGACGACGGCCAGGGCGGTGACCACGGTGGCCACCTCGGCTGCCCGTCCCCACCCCTGCGCGACGAGGGTGACCGCCAGCAGCCCGGTGACGAGCGCCGCCCAGACGAGCAGCGCGGCGCCACCGCGGCGGGCGGTCGCGCCCCTGCTCGCCCGCAGG
>JALYMS010000059.1 GCA_030773535.1 Actinomycetota bacterium
TGGCGTCGTCCTGCGCGATCAGCCAGCCGTCGCCGAGCGGGGCGATGCCCGACGCCGCGGTCACCGGCGTCCCGTCGTCGAACTGCAGCGCCCTGACGTCGTCCACGAAGACCCGCATCGGCTTCCTGTGCCCGCCGAGCCCGTCTGCCCAACCTCGTTCCTGCGCCGCTGCGCCACCGTGGGCACCGCCCCGGTCACCCGTCCGGGTGATTCCGGCTCGGATGCCTCACGACGCCGGACCGTCCGTCCGATCCCCTGGGCATGACCAGTACTGCGTCGTCGGCCGCCTGGCTGCCTGCGGCACTCGCCCGTGCCGCCGTGGTCCCCCAGGCTGCCCCCGCCGTGCGCCCGGGCCGACACGCGGCTTCGGAGGCCTCCCTCCCGGTCGACATCGTGACCGCCGAGCGGCTCTGCCCCGGCCGGCACGCCGAGCCAGCGTGGAGCCGCGAGCTCTTTGACCCGTCCCGCGACGAGGATCCCTTCGAGTGGCTCGGCTTCCGCGACTGAGGCTCAGCGCGACCCGAGGGCCGCGGCGATCTCCGGGACCAGTGCGTCGAACGCCTGGCCGCGGTGACTCCGCGCGTCCTTCTCCGACGGCGCCAGCTCGGCCGAGGTGACGTCGAGGCCCTCGGGCACGAAGACCGGGTCGTAGCCGAAACCGTTGGTACCGCGCCTCTCGCGGATCACCGTTCCCCGCCAGTGCCGCTCGAGCACCTGCTCGGTGCCGTCGGGAAGCACGAACGCAGCCGCGCAGACGAAGGCGGCGCCGCGCCGCTCGTCGGGGACGTCGGCGAGCTGTCCCAGGAGCAGCGCGGTGTTGGCGTCGTCGTCGCCGTGCCGGCCCGACCAGCGCGCCGACAGGACGCCCGGCATCCCGTTGAGCGCGTCCACGGCGAGGCCGGAGTCGTCCGCGACGGCCGGCAACCCGGTGTACCGGACCGCCTCACGTGCCTTGAGCAGTGCGTTCTCGGTGAAGGTCGCGCCGGTCTCCGGCGCCTCCGGGTACTCCTCGACGTCGCGCAGGCCGATCACCGCCACGCCGGGGACAGCGGCCTCGAGAAGCCGCTGCAGCTCGGCGAGCTTGCCGGCGTTCCGGGTGGCCAGCAGCAGCCGCGCGCTCATCGGGCGAGCGCGTCGGCCTGCAGCCTGCCCAGCTCGGCGCACCCGGCCACGGCCAGGTCGAGCAGCGCGTCGAGTGTCTTCCGGTCGAACACGGCGCCCTCTGCGGTGCCCTGGACCTCGACGAAGCTCCCGTCGCCGGTGCAGACGACGTTCATGTCGGTGCCGGCCCGGACGTCCTCCTCGTAGGCGAGGTCCAGCCGCGGTTCGCCGTCGACGACTCCCACGCTGACGGCCGCCACCGACTGCGCGATCGCTGTGGGCCGCGTTTTCATCAGAGCCAGCTTCCTGCGACCGCCGAGCCACGAGACGGCGTCGGCCAGCGCCACGTAGGCGCCGGTGATCGCCGCCGTCCGGGTGCCGCCGTCGGCCTGTAGGACGTCGCAGTCGATGGCGATGCTGTTCTCCCCGAGCGCCGAGAGGTCGATCGAGGCACGTAGCGACCGGCCGATGAGGCGGCTGATCTCGTGCGTGCGCCCGCCGATGCGGCCCTTCACCGACTCCCGGTCGCCGCGGGTGTGGGTGGCGCGCGGGAGCATGGCGTACTCAGCGGTCACCCAGCCCAGGCCGGAGCCCTTGCGCCACCGAGGCACGCCCTCGGTCACGCTGGCGGCGCACAGCACGCGGGTGCGCCCGAACTCGACGAGCACGGAGCCCTCCGCGTGGTCGAGCCAGTTGCGGGTGATGGTCACCGGACGGAGCTGGTCGGCCGCACGGCCGTCGGGGCGCTGCACATCGCGACCCTACGGGTCGCCCGGCGGCCGGCGGCCGTCCCCCGATCAGGCGGAGCCGTAGTTCGCTTAGATCTCCTCATGCGATCAGAACTGCGCGCCGTCCGGACCGGTCCGGTACCCACGGTGGTGGACCTGACTGACGAGTGCACCGACTTCGTCCGCCAGGAGGCCGACGGCCTGCTGCACGTGTTCGTGCCGCACGCGACGGCCGGGATCGCGATCCTGGAGACGGGAGCGGGCAGCGACGATGACCTGCTCGCCCAGCTCGACGTGCTGCTCCCCCGCGACGACCGCTGGCGGCACCGGCACGGCAGCCCCGGGCACGGCCGGGACCACGTCCTGCCGGCGTTCGTGCCGCCGCAGGCCAGCGTCCCGGTGCTCGAGGGCCGACTGCAGCTCGGCACCTGGCAGCGGATCTGCCTGGTGGACACCAACACCGACAACCACCAGAGGCACGTCCGCTTCTCGTTCCTGGCCGGCTGATCATGGGGCCCGCTACTCCGCGACCGGCCCGGCACGGCAAAATCAGGGCATGACCGATACGGCCACCGTCCGCCTCTCCCCCGGCGACCCGGCGCCGGACTTCACGCTCCCTGATGCCGATGGCAACCCGGTGTCCCTGGCGGCGTACCGGGGACGACGGGTCATCGTCTACTGCTACCCCGCCGCCCTCACCCCCGGCTGCACCACGCAGGCCGTCGACTTCACTGCCTCCGCGGGCGACCTCGCCCAGGCCGGGCTGGACATCATCGGCATCTCGCCGGATCAGCCGGAGCAGCTCGTGAAGTTCCGGGAGCAGGAGTCGCTCGGCATCACGCTCGTCTCCGACCCGGACAAGGAAGTGCTGAAGGCCTACGGCGCCTTCGGCCCGAAGAAGCTGTACGGCAAGGAGGTCGTCGGCGTGATCCGCTCGACTTTCATCGTCGACGCCGAAGGCCGGATCGAGAGCGCCGCCTACAACGTCACGGCCACCGGCCACGTCGCCAAGCTGCGTCGCGAGCTCGGCCTCGACTGAGGCGGCGCAGGGGCCTCCGGGTCCTCACGCCTGCCACGTCCCCGGTCGCGCTGGCACTCCGGCTCGCACGGGTACCGCGGGTCCCAGGGGAAGATGCCGCCGTCGAGCGCCCACGTGAGCTGGTATGCGGGGACAGAGAACTCGTCGGGCCGCTGGTAGAAACGGTTCGCCGAGAACAGCACCTCCGCCGGGTTCGGCAGTACCTCGACGGTGAGGACCTCGACGCCGTCGTCGTCGGTGATCACCTCGCCGGGCACGAGGTCCCGGCCCTCGAGCACCATGTCGGCCACCGTGTTGAGCAGGCCGCACGCCGTCTCGTGGTCCAGCCCCACGGCGACGAGTTCCGGATGGCCCAGGCCGAAGAGCCCGACCGTGTAGGCGAACGGCGGTTCGTCGGACTCCTCCCCCCGCGTCACGTATTGCACCGCTACGTGGTACGTGCGGACCGTGTGGGCGAGGCGGGTGTCCTCCTGGTCGAGCCAGGCGATCGTCTGCGGATCCGTCGTCATGCGAGGAGCCTGCGCCGGGGCACCGACACAACCGTTCGCCCGCTACCAGGCTGTGGACAACCGTCCGACCGGTGGATTCACCCGCCGGCTGCGTCCCGCTCGGCCTTCTTCCGCCGTCGGCCCTCGTGCATCGCCACGACGCGTGCCACCGGGATGTGGTGGCCCTCGGCGATCAGGTCCGCGGGGAGCTCCTGCGGCCCAGGCAGGGCGGCGGCCCATCCGTCGGCGTCCCCGAGCCGCTCGGCCGCCGTCGTCACCGTGACGTCGCCCGGCCGGACGTCGTCCAGCGCCTCCCAGGCCACCGGCGCCGACACCGGCAGCCCGGGGCGGATCCGCGGACTGTAGGCGGCCACCACTGTGCCCTGGCCCGAGCGGGTGGAGTCGACGAAGACCTTCCCGCCCCGCTCCTCCTTGAGGTACGCCGTCGTCGCCAGGTCGGGGTCGAGCCGCTCGACCCGCGCGGCCAGCGCGCGGTTCGCGGCGGCGGTGTCCTCCGGGCCGGCTCCGGCCAGCGGGACGACGACGTGCAGCCCCTTGGACCCGCTGGTCTTGACCGCCCCCGCCAGCCCGGCGTCGACCAGCGCCCGGCGCACCACGTGGGCGACCGCAACCACGGCGGCGAAGTCGGCGCCCTCGGGCGGGTCGAGGTCTAGCACCAGACCGGTCGGCTCGTGCTCGCCGACCCGGGTGAAGGGGACGTGGAACTCCACCGCCCGCTGGTTGGCCAGCCACAGCAGCGTCCGCCGGTCGTCGCAGAGGACCTGGCGCACCTCGCGGTGCGCGCCCTCCGACCACACGGTCACCGTGCGGACCCACTCGGGCGCGCCCTTCATCACGTTCTTCTGCATGAACGGCGCCGCACCGGGGCGCACCCGCTTGATGGTCAGCGGACGTCCCGCCAGCTGGGGCACCAGCCGGTCGGCGAACCCGTCGAGGTAGTTGACGAGGTCACCCTTCGTCGCGTCGAGGCCGTCGCCCAGCGGTGAGTCGAGGCTGGTCAGCCGCACGCCGTCCCGTTCGTCCTCGGCCATCGTCGGTACCTCAGATCTCGTAGCTCGCGCCGGCGCGGACGAGCTCGGTCTCCGAGAACACCGCGCTGGCCGCGAACAGCTGGCCGATCTCGTCCACCCAGGCGGGCACGTGGGTGAGCAGCAGCCGACCCACCGCAGCTGCCGCGGCGTGCTCGCCGGCCTCCTTGCCCGTCAGGTGCAGTCCCGGCGGCAGGTCCTGCCCCGGTGGATGGGCCGCCTCGGCCAGCAGGACGTCCGCGCCGCGGGCCAGCTCGACGACGCGGTCGCTCGGCCCGGTGTCCGCGGTGTAGACCAGCGATCGGCCACCGGCGGTGAGCCGGATGGCGTAGCACTCCACCGGGTGCACGGTGCGGGCGAGCGTCACCTCGAACGGCCCGAGGGCGAACGACCCAGGACCCACCGGGACGAAGTCGAAGACGTCGGTGAGGCCGGCGCTGTCCATGTCGTAGGCCAGCGCCAGCCGTCGCTCGGCGCCGACCGGCGCGTACAGCGGCACGAGCCCCGGCGTCGACCGGCCGGAGTAGCGGTGCCAGACGACGAACGGCGCGACGTCGAGGCAGTGGTCGGCGTGCAGGTGGGAGAGGAAGACCGCATCGATGCTCGCCGGGTCGGCGTGACCCTGCAGCGGGCCGAACGCGCCGTTGCCCAGGTCCAGCAGCAGGTGGAAGCCGTCGTGCTCCACGAGGTAGCACGATGCCGCGGACTTCGGCCCCGGGGCGCTGCCGGCACAACCGACGACGGTGAGCTTCACGGTGCGCCCACCGACTCCGCGCGCACCACCGAGCCCACCTCGGGGCCGAGGAAGCGGTGACCCAGCCGGGCAAAGGGCTCGGGGTCACCGGTGGCGAGAAAGCGGTGCTGCGGCGGCGGGGCGTCCTCGTCGCGCAGCAGGTCGGCGCGGGTGAGCACGCGGTAGACGTCCTTGGCCGTCTCCTCCGCGCTGTTGACCAGCGTGACGTCGTCCCCCATCACCAGCGAGAGCACCCCGGTCAACATCGGATAGTGCGTGCAGCCGAGCACGACGGTGTCGACGCCGGCGCCCAGCAGGGGGTCGAGGTAGGACTGCGCCAGCCCGAGCAGCTGCCGGCCGCTGGTGACGCCGCGCTCGACGAAGTCCACGAAGCTGGGACAGGCGGCGCTGGTCACCGAGATGTCGGGTGCCGCGGCGAAGGCATCCTCGTAGGCGCCGCTGGTGATCGTGGCCTGCGTGCCGATGACGCCCACCTTCCCGTTCCGGGTGGCGAGGGTGGCCCGGCGGACGGCGGGCAGGACGACCTCCACCACCGGGACGTCGTAGCGTTCGCGGGCGTCGCGCAGCGATGCGGCGCTGGCCGAGTTGCAGGCGACGACGAGCATCTTGACCCCGCTGCCGACCAGCTCGTCCATGACCGCGAGCGAGTGCCGGCGGACCTCCGCTATGGGCAGTGGGCCGTAGGGTCCGTGCGCGGTGTCGCCGATGTAGCGGACCGCCTCGTGCGGCAGCTGGTCGAGCACGGCGCGGGCGACGGTGAGCCCACCCACCCCGGAGTCGAAGATGCCGATCGGCGCATCGGCGCCCGGTGAAGTGCTCCCCATGTCGCGCGCCAGGCTAGCTGCCGCCTCCGACAGGACGGCTCAGGCCCAGAGCTGGCCCTCGAGCGCGGAGGTCGCCTCCTCCAGGGATCCGCCGTAGGCGCCCGTGGACAGGTACTTCCAGCCGCCGTCGCACACGATGAAGGCGATGTCGGCCCGACGTCCGGCCGCGAGCTCCTTCTCGGCGATGCCGAGCGCCGCGTGCAGGATCGCGCCGGTCGAGATGCCGGCGAAGATGCCCTCGCGCTCCACCAGCTGGCGGGTGCGGCGGAGAGCGTCGTCCGGGCCGACCGAGAACCGGGAGTCCAGCAGCGAGGCGTCGTAGAGCTCGGGGATGAAGCCCTCGTCGATGTTGCGCAGGCCGTAGACGAGTTCCCCGTAGCGCGGCTCGGCGGCGATCACCTGCACGCCCGGCTTGCGCTCGCGGAGGTAGCGGGAGACGCCCATGAGCGTGCCCGTCGTCCCCAAGCCGGCCACGAAGTGGGTGATCGACGGCAGGTCGGCCAGGATCTCCGGGCCGGTGCCGTCGTAGTGCGCCTGGGCATTGGCCGGGTTGCCGTACTGGTACAGCATGACCCAGTCCTCGTGCTCGGCAGCGAGGCCCTTGGCGACGGCGACGGCCTGGTTCGAGCCCCCGGCGGCGGGCGAGGAGATGATCTGCGCGCCGTACATCTCCAGGAGCTGCCGCCGCTCGATGGAGGTGTTCTCCGGCATGACGCAGATCAGCCGGTAGCCGCGCTGCTTGGCCACCATCGCCAGCGAGATCCCGGTGTTGCCGCTCGTGGGCTCCAGGATCGTGGCGCCGGGCTGCAGCGAGCCGTCCTTCTCCGCCGCCTCGATCATCGCGATGGCCGCGCGGTCCTTGATCGACCCCGTCGGGTTGTGGTCCTCCAACTTGGCCCACAGGCGGACGTCGGGGGACGGCGACAGCGACGGCAGCCCGACCAGCGGGGTGCCGCCGAGCGAGTCGACGAGGGAGGCGAAGCGGGCCATCAGCGCTCTTCCGGGATCGGGAGGTCAGCCGCCGGCGACGGCGGGCAGGATGGTGACCGAGTCGCCGTCCTTGACCTCGGTGTCGAGCGCGCCGGTGAACCGGACGTCCTCGTCGTTGACGTAAACGTTCACGAAGCGGTGCAGCTTGCCCTCGTCGGTGACGAGGCGGTTCTTGAGCCCGGGGTGCTGGGCGTCGAGGTCGTCGACGAGCGCGGACAGGGTGGCGCCGCTGCCCTCGACGGTCTTGTTGCCGCCCGTGTGGGTGCGCAGGATGGTCGGAATCCGGACCTCGATGGCCATAACGTGCGGTTCTCCTCGTGAGCGGGTGTCAAGGCATGCATCGGCACGCGTTCACCGGTGCTTGGGTGCAGTAACGCGGGTGCGCCGCCCGCGATTCCGGGACGGCGGGCGGCGGCTCAGTCGTAGACAACGGTCGTCGGCGAGTGACCGAAGAGGTAGGACTCCACGATCTCGACCTCCTCCTCCGTCACCTCCCCGTCGACGATGCGGAAGCTGCGGAACTCGACGTCGTCGCCGGCCAGACCGGTCTGCGGACCGTGCTCGCGGGTGGACACGAGGACGTAGTGGGCGTCGGGTTCGGCGGCCAGCCCGATGTCGGTGCGGGAGGGACGGGCCTCCGTCGCCGTGTGCGAGTGGTAGATGACGACCGGGACCTCGTCGCGGTCGTCCATCTCCCGGTACAGGCGCAGCAGGTCGCCCGAGTCGAACTCGTAGAACGTCGGGGACCGCGCGGCGTTGAGCATCGGGATGAACCGCTCGGGGCGGTCGCTCCCTTCCGGGCCGGCGACGACACCACAGGCCTCGTCCGGGTGGTCCTCCCGGGCGTGGGCCACGATGGCGTCGTAGGTCGCGCGGTCGATGCGCAGCACGAGCGAAGTCTAGGGGGGGTCTGCGCCCTCCCGGTGGCGGTCCCGGACCGCCTCCGGGCGGGTCCCACGGCCGGACGGGCGGCTCCCGATCGGCGGCCACCGACCCGATACGGTCCGCGACGTGCTCCTCAAGCTGCTCGTGGCCGCCGGGGTGCTGCTCGTGCCGATCCCGGCGCTCGTCCTGGGCAGCCGGGGTCTGCTCCGGCAGCCCGGCTACAGCCGCGACGAGCCGGCCGACCGGGTCTCGCACATCCTCGTCGTCTCGCTGCGCGCACTGGTCCTGCTGCTGGTGTTCGCGCTGTCGGCGGTCAGCCTCGTGTCGGCGGTCGGGGCGGCGATCCGCGAGGTCGAGCTGCACGGCCTGGTCTACGTGTTCTTCGTTCTCGACCTGCTGCTGGCGCTGCTGATCCTGCTCAGCTTCGGCCGCCGCGAGCGGCGACCAGCGCGTCGACGAGGGAACCCTGCACCGCGGTGAGCCAGTAGTAGACGGCGAGCTGCTGCTCCTCCTCCCCCGTGATCTCCTCTGGCGGTTCGGTGTCCTCACCGATGTCCAGCCGGGTGCCCAGCGCGAGCCGCAGATCGTTGGTGCTGCGCAGCCAGGCGCCCGCCTGGTCGGGGTCCAACCGCACCTCCCCGCCCTTCGCCGGAAGGGTGGCCCGGACCACCGCCAGGTCGTCCGCCTTCCCGCCGCGCAGGGCCGACTCGGTCATCTCCCGGTAGTCAGCGGCGATCTCCGGGTCGCCCCGGTGGCCGTCGGGCAGCAGGCGGGCCAGCACTGGATCGTCGCCGACGTCGGCGGCATCGGCGGCGAGGAGCTGCTCGAGCTGGTCGAGCAGCAGCCCCACGACGACCGCCTCGGCCGGGTCCAGCCGGGCGACCACGGCGCCGCCCCGGGCGCGGAAGGGCTTCACGAGTCGCGCTGGTAGCTGGCCCACAGCCCGTAGGCGTGCAGCCGGCTGGTGTCGTGCTCCATGCGCTCGCGCGGTCCCGAGCTCACGATGGCCTTGCCTTCGTGGTGGACCTGGAGCATCAGCGTCGTGGCCGTCGGTTCGTCGTAGCCGAAGAGTTCCTGGAGCACGAACGTCACGTAGGTCATGAGGTTGACGGGGTCGTTCCAGACGACGGTCACCCACGGCCGGTCGAGATCGGAGTCCTCGTCGACCGTGGTGTCCGGGGTGCGTTCAGGCGCGAGCGGTCCGGCCACGGGAACACCATAGGACGCCGGTCCGACGGTGTCCGCCTACGCTCCCGATCATGGGGACGCCCTCACTCCCGCCTCCGACGCCAGGCTCGGCCCTGCTCACCGACCGGTACGAGCTGACGATGGTCGCCGCCGCCCTGGCCGACGGCACCGCCGAACGGGCCTGCGTGTTCGAGGTGTTCGCCCGGCGGCTGCCGCACGGGCGTCGCTACGGCGTCCTGGCCGGGACCGGGCGCCTGCTCGAGGAGCTGCCCCGTTTCCGCTTCGGGAACGACGAGATCGAGGCGCTGCGCGCGCAGGGGCTGACCGACGAGCGGCTGCTCGACTGGCTGACCGGCTTCCGCTTCAGCGGCGACGTCGAGGGCTACGCCGAGGGCGACCTGTACTTCCCCGGCTCACCGGTCCTGACCGTGCGGGCCCCCTTCGCCGAGGGTGTCCTGCTGGAGACGCTGGCGCTGTCGATCCTCAACCACGACAGCGCCATCGCCTCGGCGGCCGCCCGCATGGTGGCCGCAGCCTGCGAGCGCCCGTGCATCGAGATGGGCTCCCGGCGCACCCACGAGCAGGCCGCGGTCGCTGCGGCGCGGGCGGCGCACATGGTCGGGTTCGCCTCCAGCTCGAACCTGGAGGCCGGTCGCCGCTACGGCGTCCCGACGACCGGGACCAGTGCGCACGCCTTCACGCTGCTGCACGACGACGAGAAGGCGGCCTTCCGGGCGCAGGTCGACGTCCTCGGCCCGGGAACGACCCTGCTGGTGGACACCTACGACGTGGACCAGGGCATCCGGACGGCGATCGAGGTCGCCGGGACCTCGCTGGGCGGAATCCGGCTGGACTCCGGTGACCTACCGACCCTCGCCACCCACGCGCGGCAGCTGCTGGACTCCCTCGGGGCGACGAAGACCCGGATCGTCGTCACCAGCGATCTGGACGAGTACGCGATCGCCGGGCTCATGGCTGCGCCGGTCGACGGCTACGGCGTGGGCACCTCGCTCGTCACCGGCTCCGG